>JAOPXF010000400.1 GCA_025965295.1 Nocardioides sp. | reverse complement strand
TTGGCCTTGGTCTCGAAGCGCACGTTGTCGAAGACGTAGAACTCGGCCTCCGGCGCGAAGTACGCCGTGTCGCCGACGCCCGTGGTGCCAAGGTAGGCCATGGCCTTCTTGGCGATGTTGCGCGGGTCGCGCGAGTAGGGCTCGCCGGTCAGCGGGTCGTGGATGAAGATGTTGACGATCAGCGTCTTCGCCGTGCGGAACGGGTCGAGGTAGGCGGTCGTCGGGTCCGGGAACAGCTGCATGTCTGACTCGTGGATCGCCTGGAAGCCGCGGATCGAGGAGCCGTCGAAGTTCAGGCCGTCGTCGAAGACCGACTGGTCGAACGACGACACCGGGACCGTGAAGTGCTGCATGACGCCGGGAAGGTCGCAGAAGCGGACGTCGACCATCTCGACGCCCTCGTCCTTGACGTACTTGAGCAGCTCGTCGCTGTTCTGGAACATTCGTCCTCCTTGGCTGCGACCAGCGGCAGCCGACGCGAAAAAAGTCGGGGTGTAGCCATCCGGGGCGGCGCTGCGCCGGACGTGCCCGAACCTACGCACGGGCAGTTTCTTGACCGTATCTGGTTTGTTTCGGCCGTGTAACAGGTGGCCCAGTCCATGGGCCCGACCCGCGCCGATCTAGGCTGAGCCGGTGACCGAGCCTGCCTGGGAGACCGCCTCCTGGGCGCGCCGCATCCTGGCCCTGGTCGTCGACTGGTTCGCCTCGAGCTTCGTGGTGATCGTGATCCTCGGCCCCTCCCGCTTCTTCGCCGACCAGTCGACCGCCCCGGACCCGCTTCCGGGCGTCCTCACGCTGGTCGTCTTCGTGGTCGAGACCACGGTGCTCACCGCGCTGTCCGGTGGGTCGTTCGGCAAGCTCGCCACCCGGCTCCGGGTCGTGCGCACCGACGGCAGCGGCCGGCACGTCGGCCTCCTCGGCGCCCTGGCGCGCACCATCCTCGTGGCGGCCGTGATCCCGCCGCTCGTCTTCCGGCCCGACGGTCGGGGGCTGCACGACATCCTCGCCGGCACCGCCACGGTCACCCTGCAGACCGCGAAGTCCACCGCACCAGGTTTCTGAAACCCGCTGGCCGGGCATCCTCCCGGCAGCAGCCCCCTCCTCGGAAGGCATCACCCATGACTCGTCTCCCCTTCGTACGCCGTGCCCTCGCCGCCGCCGTGGTCGCTCCGCTCGCCGTGGCCTCGCTGGCCGCCTGCGGCGGCGACGACGGCACCGCCGCCGACCCGGCGTCGTCCGCCTCCACCTCCAGCTCCAGCAGCTCGAGCCCGAGCGACGCCCCCACGTCCGAGGCGCCGGAGGCCGGCTCCGATGTCGACCCTGCCGAGCTCACCGCCAAGTTCGCCACGGCGTTCGAGAACACCACGACCGCGCACGCGGAGGTCACCTCCGAGCTGATGGGCGGGGCCCTGAACGGCAAGGGCGACCTCGACTACACCGGGGACTCGCCGGCCGCCTCCATGGTGATGACGGGCGATGCCTTCAACGGCGAGGAGGCGGAGACCCGCCTGGTCGACGGGATCATGTACATGAAGCTGGGCTCCTTCACCGACAACAAGTTCGCCAAGATCGACCTGTCGGACCCGAACAACCCCCTCGGCACGCTCGGCGACACCGTCGACCCCAAGGCCGCCCTCGACAAGATCGGCGCCGCGATGACCAAGGCGACGTACGTCGGCGAGGAGGACGTCGACGGCCAGGCGATGCAGCACTACACCGCGAGCGTCGACATGGCCAAGGTGCTCGAGGGGATGGGCCAGGACGGCGCGACCTCCGGGACCCAGATCCCGAAGTCGATGGAGTACGACGTGTGGTTCGACGGCGAGGGCCGGCTGGCGAAGATGGTCGTCGACATGGCCAAGCTCGGCACCACGACCACCACCCTGACCGACTTCGGCACCGACGTGAGCATCGAGGCGCCGCCGGCGAGCGAGATCACCAAGAGCTCGCCCTTCACGACGGCCGGGTAGGGCAGGTCTCGACACGCCGGTCGCGACTTCGTTCCTCAGTCGCGCGGCTCGCTCGACCACCAACAGCGGATCCGCTGGCGCGTCTCCGCTACCTTCCCCGCATGTTCTGGCGCATGCCCTTCATGCTGGTCGGCACGGGGCCCTTGGGCAGCGGGATGGCCGAGCGGTTGGCGTCGAGCGCCTTGAGCCGGTTGAGGATGTCGGTCATGTCGGCGGGCTTGACCTGACGGCCGAGCTTGGAGACGTGCCGCACCAGCTTGGTCAGCGGGACCTGGCCGGGCTCGTTGCCGCACACGATCTCGTGGATCGGGACCTCGGAGGCGACCCGCTCGTGCTTGCGGTGCTCGGTGGCCATGATCTGGCGCAGCCGGTTGGGGTTGCCCTCGCCGATCAGGACGATGCCGGGAGGCCCGACGACCCGGTGCACGACGTCCTGCTGCTTGTTGAACGCGATGACCGGGTCGGTCTTCCAGCCGCGGCGGAGCATCCGCAGCGCGGCGGCCGCCGCTCCGGGCTGGCCCTCCATCTGGCCGTACGCCGCCTTCTGGGCGCGGCGACCGAAGACGATCATCGCGGCCAGGGCACCGAAGAGCAGGGCGCCGACGACGGACATGGCGATGCCGATCGCACCGTCGCCCGGCAGCAGGAAGAAGATGACGAAGCCGACGGCGGCGGCGGCGACGAAGGCGCCGAGGATCCACAGCCCGATGGCCGGGTCGGTCTTCTTCGCCATCCGGTAGGTCTCGGCGAACTGCTTGCGCCGGCTCGTCTTCTCGGGCTCGGTGGGGGCCATGGCGGTGCTGCTCGCTTCTCTCGAACGGATCAGACGGTGCTCAGACGGAACTTCCCTGGCGGGCATCCATGGCCTGACGGTACAGGCGTCCGGCGCGGTACGACGAACGCACCAGCGGGCCGGACAGGACACCCGAGAAGCCGATCTCCTCGGCCTCGGCCGCCATCTCGACGAACTCCTCCGGCTTCACCCAGCGCTCGACCGGGTGGTGCCGCGCGGAGGGGCGGAGGTACTGGGTGATCGTGATCAGCTCGCAGCCGGCCGCGTGCAGGTCGACCAGGGCCTGGTGGATCTCGGTACGGGTCTCGCCCATGCCCAGGATCAGGTTGGACTTGGTCACCAGGCCGAAGTCGCGGGCCTGGGTGATCACGTCGAGCGAGCGGTCGTAGCGGAACGCGGGCCGGATCCGCTTGAAGATCCGCGGCACCGTCTCCACGTTGTGGGCGAGCACCTCGGGCCGCGACTCGAAGACCTCGCGGAGCAGGTCGGGCTTGCCGTTGAAGTCGGGGATGAGGTTCTCGACGCCGGTGCCGGGGTTGAGCTCGTGGATGGCGCGCACCGTCTCGGCGTACAGCCAGGCACCGCCGTCTGGCAGGTCGTCGCGCGCGACACCGGTGATCGTGGCGTAGCGCAGCTCCATCTTCTGCACCGACTCCGCCACCCGGCGCGGCTCGTCGCGGTCGAGCGGCTGCGGCTTGCCGGTGTCGATCTGGCAGAAGTCGCAGCGCCGCGTGCACTGGTCGCCGCCGATGAGGAATGTCGCCTCGCGGTCTTCCCAGCACTCGAAGATGTTGGGGCAGCCCGCCTCCTGGCAGACGGTGTGCAGCCCCTCGGACTTCACCAGGGCCTGCAGCTCGCGGTACTCGGGGCCCATCCGCGCGGTGGTCTTGATCCAGCTCGGCTTCTTCTCGATCGGGACCGCTGCGTTGCGGACCTCGAGCCGGAGCATCTTGCGTCCCTCGGGCGTCACGGTCACCCGGTCACGATACCCGCCGCCTCACAGGATCCGGAGCCGGCGAGGCGGTGCGTGGGCAGCGCTCAGGTGACGTCGCGACGGCGGAAGACGAGGGCGGCGGAGACCACGGCGACCACCAGCAGGACGGCCCAGTAGGCGGCGCTGTGGCCGAAGGAGATGTGCTTCTCGACCGAGTCTCCGCTGGTGCCCTGCGCGGTGACCGTCTGCACGTACTGCTGGTAGGT
>JAOPXF010000378.1 GCA_025965295.1 Nocardioides sp. | reverse complement strand
CGTAGATCTCCTTCACCAGCTCCTTGCCGACGGTGTACGACGACCCGGGCGACGCGTGGTCGACCCCACCGGGCTCGAAGTCGACGCCCTCGACCGTCCAGCGCATCGGACAGTCGACCTTCCTCACGAGCTTGCCCTCGCTCTGGGTGGCGAGGTTGGTGACGCCGGAGAAGGCGCACACCTGGCAGGTGTAGGCCAGGTCGGTGGTCTCGTCGTCGTACGACGTGACCGTGGTGGTGTCGCGCCCGCAGTCGCGGCAGTACGGCTTGTAGGGGAACCGCGCGAGGTCGCCGTCGCCGGCCCCGGGCTCGTCGTCGTTGGCGACAGAGTCCTCGAGTGCCGCGGCCTCCTCCTCGGACTCGACGACCGGGGCGGCCTTGGTGCGGTACTGAGCCATCACCCTCTCGATGTCCGCCCGCCGGGCGACCGCGGTGAGGATCTGGTCGCGGTAGGCGCCGGCGCGGTACCGCTCGGTCTGCGACACCTCCTCCATCTCGACGCCCATCTCGGCGAGGGCAGCCCGGAGCGGCTCCTTGAAGTGCTCGGCCCAGGACGGGTGACAGTCCCACGG
Source organism: Nocardioides sp. (assembly GCA_025965295.1). Taxonomy (GTDB): domain Bacteria; phylum Actinomycetota; class Actinomycetes; order Propionibacteriales; family Nocardioidaceae; genus Nocardioides. Next base: position 5,438 of record JAOPXF010000378.1, on the reverse strand, counting down.
GTCCGGGACGGCGGACAGGGGCCGGCCGATGTGCTCGTTCCACGCCCCGTCGACGCCGGCCGGGACCTTGCGGAACCGGTCGTAGTCGTCCCAGCTGTGCAGGTGGCGTACGGCGATCCCGCGGCGCCGGATCTCCTCCGCGACGAAGTGGACGGTGAGGAACTCGCGCAGGTTGCCCAGGTGCACCGGGCCGGACGGGCTGGCCCCCGAGGCGCAGGTGATCATCGTGGCGTCGGGTCCCGCGTGCCGGATCGCGTCGTCGGCCGCCCGGGTGACCCAGTCGTGGGGGTCGCCCTGGTTCCGGGAGGACTGGCCGCCTCGTGCCATGAGTTCGTTGCTCCTGCGTGCGGGGGAGGGTCGGGGCGGCCACGCTACCGGAGCGGCCGCACCCTCCTCGACGCAGTTCCGGCGGGCCCGGGCGGCAGGAAGGGCACCGGAATCCTCCCCTGCGGCGATTCCGGCGCCCTGTCCTTCGTCACGGTCCTGCGACCGCATCCCCCGATGTGGGTCGCAGAGGGGGCGCTTCCCCCGAGAGGGCGGCGCGCCGTGTGACGCGCCGAAATCATGGCACTGACCGGTACCTGCCAGGTGGCTCACACGAGCCGTTGTCACTAACCTGCCACTACCCTGCGTGCATGGCCCGTCGCGCTGTCACCTCCGTGCTGTCCGCACTCGGGTTCACCCGCGCCCAGGACCGCCTCTACCGCCAGGCCCTCGCGCTCAGTGGCGCCGACATGGTCACGGTCGCCGCGGCCTGCCAGCGCAGCCCCGAGGACCTGGTCCGCGACCTCGGCGGCCTGGTCACCCACGGCATCGTCCGGGTCGAGGGCGAACGCGTCGTCGTCCTCCCGCCCACCGAGGCGGTCGCCCGGATGCTCGCGGTCCAGGTCGAGGACGCCTCCCGCTCGCGGGAACGGCTCGAGGGCATCGTCGCCGCGATTCCCTTCCTGACCGCCGCCGTGGCGGGCCCGGCGCCCGGCGAGGTGGACGACATACACCCGCTGGACGGCGAGATGAGTGCGGGTGGCGACCCGCTCGGCCTGCTCAGCGCCCTGATCGCCCAGAGCAAGGGCGACCTGCTCTGGTGGCGCCCGGACCAGTGGCGGATCCCGCGTGAGTCCGCGATGGCGAAGGTGGTGGCCGAGGCCGTGTCGTCCGGGCGGCGCTCGCGCGCGATCTACCCGGCCCGGGCCCTGCGGGAGGCGCCGGCCGCGCTGGTGGCGCGTGCCGAGGCCGGCGAGCAGATCCGGATCGTCCCGGAGCTGCCGTCCCGGCTCTTCATCATCGGCGACACCCACGTCGTCCTGCCCGAGCCGCTCGGCTTCGCCGACGAGCCGCGGCTGTTGATCCGGCAGCGCGGTCTCGTCGAGGCCCTGACCCTGCTCTTCGAGCTGATGTGGGACCGGGCGACACCGGTGCCCGAGCTGGACCGCGGCGAGGCCCGCCCCGACCTGCGCCGGCTGCTGCTCATGCAGCTCGCGGACGGTGCCAAGGACGAGCAGATCGCCCGCACTCTCGGCATCAGCCTGCGCACGGTCCGTCGCCGGATCGCCGACCTGCTCATCGAGCTGGGCGTCGACTCCCGCTTCCAGGCGGGCGTGGAGGCCGTGCGGCGCGGGTGGCTGTAGATCAGGTTGCCTGTCGCCTCACCGGGTTTCGAGACGGTTGCTGGCGCAACCTCCTCAACCAACGGGCCCGGGTTTCGAGACGCGCAAGCTCCTCAACCAGCGTCGGCGGGAGGGAGGATCATCGAGTACGCCGCGGGCTCGACGTGCCAGGTGCGCTGCCGCTCGGGCCCGGAGATCTCGCCGTCGGCGCTGACCCAGAAGGGACCGCCCGACACCGAGACGGTCGTGCCGCGCAGGTACGTCGCCTCCTCGGCCAGGTGGTGGCGCGCGACGCCGAGCCGGACGGCGTACTGCAGGCGCTCCCACGGGCTGATGGCCCGGGAGACCATCACGTCGATGCGGCCGTCCTCGGGAGTGGCCTCCGGCGTGAGCTCCGCGCCGCCGCCGACCGACGACCCGTTGCCGACCGCGACCATCAGGACCGGCCGGTCGAGGTCGTTGACGACCTCGCCGTCGACCTCGACGCGCAACCGGATGATCGGGGGTTTCCAGGCGGTGAGGGCGGCGCCGATGGGGTAGCCGAGCTTGCCCAGGTTGAGCTTGCCGACGCCGACCGACCCCAGGCGCTCCTTCCAGCGGGCGCCGCGGCGGCTGGCGTTGGCGCCGGCCCCGACGTGCACGCTGTTGACGACGATGTCGCCGAGCTCGTCCACGACGACGTCCATCTCGCGGACCTCACCGTGCAGGATGACCCGGGCCGCCTCCTCGATGTCGAGGGGGATCCCGGTGCCGCGCGCGAAGTCGTTGCCGGTGCCGAGCGGGAGCAGTGCGAGGACGGCGCCCTTGAGGTCGTTGCGGCGGTGCAGGGCCGCGATCACGGCATGCAGGCTGCCGTCACCGCCCGCGACGACGATCCGGCGGGAGCCGGCCCGGTGCAGGACGCCGTCCAGCTCGCCGGGGTTCGACGTCGCCTGCACCTCGACCGACGCGTGCTCGCGGAGCACGGCGAGCGCCTTGTTCAGCGTCTCCTCGTCGGACGTGCCGGCGTCGCTGTTGGTGATGACGAGAAGCGGGTCCATTGGGCGGACACTATCCGAGGCCTCCAGGTTCGCCGAGCTCCTTTGGTAACCTCTTGCCGCAAGAGCCCCGGTGCGCTGTTGCCCGGGGCTTTCGGCATTTCCGTAGAACGTGTTCCTGCACGACCGACTGAGGGGTGAGCGATGCCCGCCATCGTCATCCTCGGCGCCCAGTGGGGCGACGAGGGCAAGGGCAAGGCGACCGACCTGCTGGCGCAGCAGCAGGGCGACGACTCCATCGACTTCGTGGTGCGCACCAGCGGCGGGCACAACGCCGGGCACACCATCGTCGTCAACGGCGAGAAGTTCGCCACCCACCTGCTGCCGAGCGGCATCCTGACGCCCGGCGCCACCTCGGTGATCGGCAACGGCGTCGTCGTCTCGCCGGAGGCGCTCTTCCGCGAGCTCGACGAGCTCGTCGCCCGTGGGGTCGAGATCGGGCCCGACCAGCTCGTGGTCAGCGCCAACGCGCACGTGATCGCGTCGTACCACTCGACCATCGACAAGGTCACCGAGCGCTTCCTCGGCAAGAACCAGATCGGCACGACCGGCCGCGGCATCGGGCCGGCGTACGCCGACAAGATCAACCGCGTGGGCGTCCGGATCGCCGACCTCTTCGACGAGGGCATCCTGCGGCAGAAGGTGGACGCGGCGCTCGACCAGCGCAACCACCTCCTCGCCAAGGTCTACAACCGCCGAGCGATCGAGGTCGACGCGGTCGTCGAGGAGCTCCTGGCGTACGTCGACCGGCTCCGGCCGATGGTCCGTGACACCTCGCTGCTGCTGAACACCGCGCTCGACGAGGGCAAGACCGTGCTCTTCGAGGGCGCCCAGGCGACGATGCTCGACGTCGACCACGGCACCTACCCCTTCGTCACCAGCAGCAACCCGGTCGCGGGCGGCGTTTGTGTCGGAGCGGGCATCGGCCCGACCCGCATCGACCGGGTCATCGGCGTGATCAAGGCCTACACGACCCGGGTGGGCTCCGGTCCCTTCCCGACCGAGCTCTTCGACGCCGACGGCGAGGAGCTGCAACGCATCGGCGGCGAGGTCGGCGTCTCGACCGGCCGCACCCGCCGCTGCGGCTGGTACGACGCGGTCGTCGCCCGCTACGCCACGCGGGTCAACGGGCTGACCGACTACTTCCTCACCAAGCTCGACGTGCTCGACAGCTGGGACCGGATCCCGGTCTGCGTGGCCTACGAGATCGACGGCGTGCGCCACGACGAGATGCCGATGACGCAGACCGAGTTCCACCACGCCAAGCCGGTCTACGAGTTCTTCGACGGCTGGAAGACCGACATCTCCGGCTGTCGGTCGTTCGAGGACCTGCCCGAGAACGCCCAGATCTACGTGCAGGCCCTCGAGCAGATGTCCGGCACCCGCATCTGGGGCGTCGGCGTCGGGCCGGGCCGCGAGCAGACGATCGTCGTCCACGACGACTGACCCCTCCTCGTTGAGGCGGGCGACTGCGACGAATCCGGGGACCGGAGTGCCCCGACGGGACTAGCGTGCCCACATGCTGGATCCCGAGGAGGCCGTGGAGCGCATCCGGGCGGCCTTCCGGCCCCCCGAGGGCCACCGCACCCTGCACGCCAAGGGTGCCTTCTACGCCGGGACCTTCACGGCGACTCCCGAGGCGACGGCGCTCTCCCGGGCGGGCCACCTGAGTGGGGAGACCATCCCGGTGACTGTGCGCTGGTCCAACGCCGGTGGCAACCCGCGGGTCCCCGACCCCAAGCCCGACATCCGGGGGATGGCCGTCTCGTGGAAGCTCCCCGACGGCACGGCGACCGATCTCCTCGGCCAGACCTCGCCCCGGTTCCCGACGAAGGACCCGGAGGAGTTCGTCGCGCTCACCGAGGCGTCGGTCAACCCGCTCCGGCTCCCGCTGTTCCTGCTCCGCCACCCGCACCTGGTGGGTCCGGTCCTGTCCGGCCTCACCGGAGGCGCGCTGGCCTCGCCGGTCAGCTTCGCGGAGGCGACGTTCTACCCCATCCACGCCTACGGCTGGGTCGACGCCGCGGGGACCACGACCTGGGTGCGCTACTCGTTCGTCCCGGTCGCGACCAGGGCGGACCGGCTCGACGAGACCTTCACGGGCCCGGACCGGCTGCGCGAGGAGATGGCCGCGCGCCTGGCGCGCGTGCCGGTGGAGCACGACGTACGCGTCCAGGTGGCCGGGCCCGGTCACGACCCGCACGACCCCACGGCGGTCTGGAAGGGCGCCCGCGAGCTCCTCGCCGGCCGGATCACGGTGACCGAGGCGGTGCCCGACCCCGAGACCGAGGGGGCGGTCGTCGTCTTCGACCCGACCCGGGTCGTGGACGGCCTGGAGCTGTCGGACGATCCAATCCTGCGTTACCGGCCGGCGGCGTACTCGGAGTCGGTGTCCCGCCGGATGCAGCCGCGCGACCGCTGACCCCACCGCGGCACTAGCCTTGGCGCCCGTGAGCACCCCACGGTTGAGCAACCTCACGGTCCTGGTGGTCGGCACCGGCGGCCGCGAGCACGCGCTGGCCCGCGCACTGTCCCTCGACCCGGCGGTCGCCGCGGTGCACGCCGCGCCCGGCAACCCCGGCATCGCGACCGTCGCGACCCTGCACCCCGTGGACCAGCTGTCCGGTGAGGAGGTCGCGGCGCTGGCCGCCGAGCTGGGCGCCGACCTGGTCGTCGTCGGACCCGAGGCGCCCCTCGTCGCGGGCGTTGCCGACGCCGTCACCGCGCGCGGGATCCCCTGCTTCGGCCCCAGCGGCGCGGCCGCGCGGCTCGAGGGCTCGAAGGCGTTCGCCAA
>JAOPXF010000373.1 GCA_025965295.1 Nocardioides sp. | reverse complement strand
CCTGCACCCGGTCAACCTCGGCAAGCTGGTGCTCGGCGAGGCCGGCCCACTCCCGTGCACCCCGATCGGCTGCATCGAGCTGCTGCGCCGGCACGACGTGCCGATCGCGGGCGCCGAGGTCGTCGTCGTGGGTCGCGGCCTCACCGTCGGCCGCCCGCTGGGCCTGCTGCTCACGCGGCGCTCGGAGAACGCCACGGTGACCCTGTGCCACACCGGCACCCGCGACCTCGCATCACACGTGCGCCAGGCCGACATCGTCGTGGCCGCGGCCGGCGTGCCCGGGATCATCCGGGCCGACATGGTCAAGCCCGGCGCGGCCGTTCTCGACGTGGGCGTCTCGCGGGTCGACGGCAAGATCGCCGGTGACGTGCACGACGACGTGTGGGACGTGGCCGCCTGGGTGTCGCCGAACCCCGGCGGCGTGGGCCCGATGACCCGGGCGATGCTGCTCACGAACATCGTCACCATGGCCGAGAAGGCACTGGTCTGATCCCGGTGTCCCGATGAACTCCCCGGAGCCCACCGACGTCCCACCGCCCGAGGGCGGTGAGGTGTACGACGCGTCCGAGGGGCGCCGCTACCCACGGACCATCGGGGGCATGTTCTATCTCGTGATCCTCGCCGGCACGGCCCTCGGCATCGGGATCGTCTGGACCGGCAACTGGCGCCTGGGCACCGAGTGGCTGGCGGGTGCGCTGATCGTCGCGGCGGTGGTCCGGCTGCTGCTGCCGCGCCGGGAGGCCGGCATGCTCGCCGTCCGGAACCGGGCCTTCGACTGCCTGCTCCTCGCCGGCGTCGGCGTGATCCTGATCTTCCTGGCGGTCACGATCCCCAACCAGCCCACGTGAGAGCCGGCCGGGGGCGCACCTAACCGTTCAATTGCTGGGAAAGGAACCCGGTCTGGCGCGAAACAGGGCCACAACCGTTCAATTGTTGGGAAAGACACCGCCCCAGCACGAAACAGGGCCGCAACCGCTCAATTGAACGGTTACGGCCCTGATCGCCTGGGACGCGGCTCAGATCAGGCCGAGCTCGGTGACGGCGCTGCGCTCGTCGGCCAGCTCCGCGGTGGAGGCGTCGATCCGGGCACGGGAGAAGTCGTCGATCTCGAGACCCTGGACGATCTCCCAGTCGCCGTCCCTGGTCGTGACCGGGAAGGACGAGATGAGCCCCTCCGGCACGCCGTACGACCCGTCGGAGACGACCGCCATCGACACCCAGTCGTCGGGCGCGGAGCCGAGCAGCCAGTCGTGGGCGGCGTCGATCGTGGCCGAGGCCGCGGAGGCGGCGGACGAGGACCCGCGGGCCTCGATGATCGCGGCACCGCGCTTGGCGACGGTCGGGATGAAGGTGTTCTCGATCCAGTCCTGGTCGCCGACGACCTCGGCGGCGTTCCGGCCGCCGACCTCCGCGTGGAAGATGTCGGGGTACTGGGTCGCCGAGTGGTTGCCCCAGATCGTCATCTTCCGGATGTCGGTCACGGAGGCACCGGTCTTGGCGGCCAGCTGCGAGATCGCGCGGTTGTGGTCGAGGCGGGTGAGCGCCGAGAACCGCTCCTGCGGGATGTCCGGCGCGTTGGTCATCGCGATCAGCGCGTTGGTGTTGGCCGGGTTGCCGGTCACGCCGATGCGTACGTCGTCGGCGGCGACCTTGTTGAGCGCCTTGCCCTGGGTGGTGAAGATCGCGCCGTTGGCCGAGAGCAGGTCGCCGCGCTCCATGCCCGGGCCGCGCGGGCGGGCGCCGACGAGCAGGGCGAGGTTGACGCCGTCGAAGATCTTCTCGGCGTCGTCGCCGATCTCGACGCCGGCGAGGGTCGGGAACGCGCAGTCGTCGAGCTCCATGACCACGCCCTCGAGAGCCTTCAGCGCCGGGGTGATCTCCAGCAGGCGCAGCTCGATCGGGCGGTCCGCGCCGAGGAGCGCGCCGCTCGCGAGGCGGAACAGCAGGCTGTAGCCGATCTGGCCGGCTGCGCCGGTGACGGCCACCTTGAGGGGGGTAGAGCTCACGACTACTCCTTGTCGACACGGGTGCCCGCGGCGCGGGCAGACGGGGTTTCCGCGGTCGACGCTAGCAGCGCTGGAGGACCGCGGCGACGGAGGGCTCGGCAGGCAATCAGCGCCTGTACGTCATGCTGATCCCATGAGTGCGACGCCAGGACGTTCCCGGTTCCCGGCGATCCTGACGGCCCTCCTGGTGACCGCCGCGCTCACCGGATGCGCGGGGGATCCGCCGCACAGTGACCCGGCCGGCGTCGACGAGCTGACCATCCCGACGCCCACCCCGGACCCCGAGGACTTCGTCGACGGCGTCGACAACCCGTGGTTCCCGCTCGTCCCCGGAACGGCCCTCACCTACCGCTCGACCGGCGAGGACGGCACGCAGACCGACACCGTCACCGTCACCGGCGACACCCGCGTCGTGGCGGGCGTCACGACCGTGGTCGTCCACGACGTCGCCACCGACGCCTCCGGCAAGGTCGTCGAGGACACCTACGACTGGTACGCCCAGGACACGGCCGGCAACGTCTGGTACTTCGGCGAGGACACCACGGCGTACGACGGCGGCCGCGCCGACACCGAGGGCTCCTGGGAGGCCGGGGTCGACGGTGCCGAGGCGGGTCTGGTCATGCCGGCGACACCCCGCGTGGGCGACGGCTACCGGCAGGAGTACCGCGCAGGGGTCGCCGAGGACCAGGCGGAGGTGCTGTCGCTGTCCGAGCAGCGCGACGTGCCGGCGGGCACCTTCGCCGACCTGGTGCAGACCGAGGACACGACCCCGCTCGAGCCGGGCCTGGTCGAGCTGAAGTACTACGCGAAGGGGGTCGGCGTGGTCTTCGAGGAGACCGTCGCCGGGGGATCCGAGCGGGTCGAGCTGGTCGACGTCAGCCGGCCCTGACCGACCCGCGTCACTCGCTGGGCGGCTGCCGGACCTGGGTCCGGCCGTCGTCCTGGCTCGGGTCCGGCCACTGCTGCTGGGGCTCCTGCGCCCAGCCCTGCTGATCACCCTGCTGACCGGGCTGGTAGCCCTCGCTGACGTGGCGCCACTGCTGCGCCTGCTCGTCCCAGTGCCAGCCCTGCGCCGCGGCCTGCTCCAGGGTCCAGGCCTGCTCACCCTGCTGGGCTCCCGCCTGGGCCTGCGGGTCCTGCTGGTTCCACTGCTGCTGGTACTGGTCGAGGGCGCCGTAGCCCGGGACCGCGGCGGACGCGCCGCGCCCGAACCTCAGGCCCGAGCCGGGAATGGGCTCGGTGGAGCGCCCGAAGATCAGGGGATAGGTGAGGCCCGCGACGGCGCCACCCAGCAGCGGCGCCACGATGAACACCCAGAGCTGCCCGATGGCCTCGGAGCCGGCGAAGAGCGCGGGCCCGATCGAGCGGGCCGGGTTGACCGACGTGCCGGTCGCGTTCAGCGACGCGAAGTGGATCATCGCCAACGCCAGGCCGATGGCGAGCGGTGCGAGAGCGGGGTGCTCGTTGCGCTCGTCGGTGACCGCGAGGATCACCCAGACGAAGACCGCGGTCATCACCAGCTCGAGCGCGAGGGCACTCCACACCGACACGTCGGCGACGGGGTTCTGGTCGCCGAAGAAGTTCTGGCCGACGCTGCTGTCGGAGTCGTAGCCCTCGAAGCCGTGGAGGATGCCGAACAGCACGGCCCCGGCCACGATCGCGCCGACCAGCTGGGCGCCGACGTACACCAGCACCTGGCTCCACGCCATCCGGCCACCGAGCGCGGCGCCCACCGACACGGCGGGGTTGAAGTGGCCGCCCGAGATCCGGCCGAAGGCGTAGATCATCGCCAGGAGCGAGAGTCCGAAGGCCAGCCCGGTGGCCGCGTAGTCGCCGCTGAGGACGGCGGTCGCGCAGCCGAAGAAGACGAGGACGAAGGTGCCGAGCGCCTCGGCGCCCACCTTCTGGCCGAGTGTGGGTGTGTCGCTCATCCGAGATGCCCCCTTGATCGCCCGGGCCCTGTCCCGAGGTCTGGGCTGCACTCTAGTCCCGTTGCCCGCGCCGGGGACGGGTGCGAGGCTGGTCGGATCGAGCCGTCAGGTATCTTGACGTCAAGCAACTTTCCAGGCACCCACTGAGTCCAGGAGCGGCCTTACTCATGTCCACGATCATCTACACGCACACGGACGAGGCGCCGCTGCTGGCGACGTACTCCTTCCTCCCGATCATCCAGGCGTACGCCGCCAAGGCCGGGGTCGAGGTCGAGACGCGGGACATCTCCCTCGCGGGCCGGATCCTCGCGCAGTTCCCGGACCGGCTGGGGGAGGACCAGCGCGTGGACGACGCGCTCGCGGAGCTCGGCGCGCTGGCCAAGACGCCCGAGGCGAACATCATCAAGCTGCCCAACATCTCCGCCTCCGTCTCGCAGCTGAAGGCCGCGATCAAGGAGCTGCAGGGGCAGGGCTACGACCTGCCCGACTACCCGGACGACCCGAAGAGCGACGAGGACAAGGACGTCCGTGCGCGCTACGACAAGACCAAGGGCTCGGCGGTCAACCCGGTGCTGCGCGAGGGCAACTCCGACCGCCGCGCGCCGCTCTCGGTCAAGAACTACGCGCGCAAGCACCCGCAC
>JAOPXF010000332.1 GCA_025965295.1 Nocardioides sp. | reverse complement strand
GTCTTCGGCTACTCCGACGAGGACGGCACCGAGGCCGCGTCGTACGACGGCAAGCTCGACGAGGACGAGGTCCGCGCGCGGACCGAGCACGTCACCGGTCTCGTCGAGGAGCTCAACGCCCAGCGGGCGGAGGAGCGCATCGGCCAGATCGTGCACGTGCTGGTGGAGTCGCTCGACGACGGCGTCGCCGAGGGCCGGGGTGCCCACCAGGGCCCCGAGGTCGACGGCACGACGACCCTCGAGGAGATCCCGGACGGCACCCGGGTCGGTGACATCGTCGCGGCCCTCGTCGTCGCGACGGACGGCGTCGACCTGATCGCCCGGGCGACGGGAGATGACGCGTGACCGACACCCAGGCCGAGACCCAGGGCAGCAACTGGAACGTGCCGAACGCGCTCACCACGCTGCGCATCGTGATGGTCCCGTTCTTCGGATGGGCACTGCTCATGGACGGGGGCGACTCGGTGCTGTGGCGCTGCGTCGCCTACGGCCTCTTCGTGGTCGCGATGATCACCGACAAGATCGACGGCGACATCGCGCGGGCCCGCAACCTGGTGACGAACTTCGGCAAGATCGCTGACCCGATCGCGGACAAGGCGATCACCGGGATGGCCTTCGTCGGCCTCTCGATCGTCGGCGACGTCTGGTGGTGGGTCACGATCCTGGTCCTGATCCGTGAGTGGAGCGTCACCTTGCTGCGGCTCTCGGTGCTCAAGGACGTCGTGATCGCCGCGGCCCAGAGCGGGAAGATCAAGACGACGCTCCAGGCGCTGGCCCTCGGTGGCCTGTGCCTGCCGCTGCGCCAGGTCGACGGGTCGCTCGACACGATCGGGAACGTGCTCTTCTACGCCTGCCAGGTGCTGCTCGCCGGCGCGGTCGCGATGACCATGTGGTCGGGCTACGAGTTCTTCCGCGACGTACGTCGTCAGCGGAGTTCCGTGACCGGCAACTGATCACAATTAGTTGGGGTCAAGTTCATCACTTCGTGTGGATCATCCGGCGGGGGCCCGGGTTAGGGTGACGCAGTTCCCGCTCTAGACCACCCGGCCGAAAGGTTCTGCTCGTGCCCTCCACTTCTCGGATTCGCTGGGGCGCACGCGCCCTTGCCGCATCCGCCGGCGCCACCCTGGTCGCCTCCTCGCTCGCCTTCGTCGCCACGCCGGCCAACGCCGCTCCGGTCGACCTCACGATCATCGCCATCAACGACTTCCACGGCCGGATCGACGCCAACACCACCAAGTGGGCCACGACGATCGAGACGATCCGGGCCGCCAAGGGCGACGCCAACTCGCTGCTCGTCAGCGGTGGCGACAACATCGGCGCCTCCCTCTTCGCCTCCGCCTACGCCGAGGACCAGCCCACCGTCGACGTGATGAACGCTCTGGAGCTCTCCTCCACGGCCGCCGGCAACCACGAGTTCGACCGGGGCTTCGACTGGCTGAAGGCCAACCTGATCGACGGCACCAACCCCGACTACCGCAAGGCCGACTACTCCATCCTCGGCGACAACGTCTACTACAAGACGCCCGACGAGCCCGCGATGGACGAGTCCTACCGGGCCACGGTCGCCGGCCTCGACGTCTGCGTCGCCGGTGCGGTGACCGAGGAGACCCCGTCCCTCGTGACGCCCAGCGGCATCTCCCAGCTGACGTTCAAGGACCCGGTCGACGAGGTCAACCGCGTGGTCGCCGAGATGGAGGCCGACGCCCCCTGCGACGTCACCATCCCGACGTACCACGAGGGCGCGCCCGACGGCACCAAGACGCTCGATCAGAACGTCGCTGCCAGCCCGGCCTTCGCGAGCATCGTCAACGAGACCGACCCGAGCGTCGACGCGATCATCACCGCCCACACGCACCAGAAGTACACCTACGACGCCCCGATCCCGGGCGCCACAGGCACCCGCCCGGTCATCCAGACCGGCTCGTACGGCGACAACGTCGGCGAGATCGACCTGTCCGTCGACAACGGCGTGGTCACCTACACCCAGCAGAACATCCCCCGGGCCGCGGCCGCCAACCTCGAACTGCCGCGCGTCGCCGAGGTCAAGTCGATCGTGGACGACGCCCTCGCGGCTGCCGACGAGGTCGGCAACGTCAAGGTGGGCACCATCACCGACGACATCACCACCGCGTTCACCGGAGGCACCTACGGGCCGGACGGCTACACCGGCGGCACCCGTGACGACCGGGCCTCGGAGTCCACGTTGGGTCACCTGGTGGCCGACGCGCTCCGCGAGACCCCGATCGCGGGACAGCCCACGCCGGACATCGGCGTGACGAACCCCGGTGGTCTGCGCGGCGAGCTCCTCTACGCCGGAGACACCTCGACGAGCCCCGAGAACACCGACGGGGTCGTCACGTTCGAGGAGGCCAACGCGGTCCTGCCGTTCGTCAACAACGTCTCCTACGTCGACGTCACCGGCGCGACCTTCAGGCAGATCCTCGAGCAGCAGTGGCAGACCAATGCCGACGGCACCATCCCTTCGCGGCCCTACCTGGCCCTCGGCCTGTCGAAGAACGTCAAGGTCCGCGCCGACGAGAGCCGCCCGCTGGGCGACCGCATCACCTCGGTCATGATCAACGGCGCACCGCTCCGGAACGCCGCCCACTACACGATCTCGACGTTCTCGTTCCTCGCCAGCGGCGGTGACAACTTCCGTGCCTTCAAGGACGGCGTGGCCACCGACACCGGCAAGATCGACCGCGACCTGTGGATCGACGGCTTCTTCGCCAACGGCGGGGCCAAGTCGCCCGACTTCGCCCGTCGCCAGGTCTTCACCGACGCGCCCACCCGGGTCGTCGGCGGCGAGCACGTCACCTTCGGCCTGACCAAGCTGGACCTCACGTCGATCGGCACCGAGGCCAGCACCACGCTGACCGCGACGCTGGACCGGCCCGCCGGAGCGGCGGACCAGGTGCTCGGCACCTTCCCGGTCACCGATGGGGCGGCCACGGTCGACCTGAGGATGCCGCGCCGGGTCGAGAAGGGCTCGGTCCTGCGGCTCACCACGGACGCGAACGGCACCCGAGTGCCGATCGTCGCGGCGCCGGCCCCCAAGGCCGCCTCGCACCTCTCGGTGACCCGCAAGCCGAAGCACGTCACGGTCGACAAGACCCGCCCCAAGCTGAAGGTCGCGGTCGCCTCGGGTGACGCCCCGGCCAGCGGCAAGGTCCGGGTCAAGGCCGGCGGTCGCACGTACACGATGAAGCTCGACGACGGGGTGGCGCGCTTCGTGCTCAAGCCCTTCGGCTCGGCGGGCAAGCACGTCGTCAAGGTCAGGTACCTCGGCACCTGGCAGTCGAAGGCCGACAGCAGGCAGCTGACGGTCAAGGTCCACAAGAAGTAGCACTCCCCGTGGGGGGTCGGCCCCGGCCGGCCCCCCACGTGTGTCTTCCCCGTACGCCCCCTCCTCTCACCTCTCGGAGTCCTCGTCATGCGTTCATCCAGCAAGCTCATCGCTGCCGCGGCCGGCCTGGCCCTCGTCAGCAGCGGGGTGGCACTCGCCACCGTCGCCCCTGCTCAGGCCAACATCGCCGGCACCAGTCTCGTCATCAGCGAGGCGTACGGCGGCGGCGGCAACGGTGGCTCGACGTACAAGAACGACTTCATCGAGATCTACAACCCGACCGGCGCGGACATCAGCGTGGCCGGCTGGTCGGTGCAGTACCGCTCCGTGGCGAGCACGGGCGTCGGGGCGGTCACGAACCTGAGCGGCAGCGTCCCGGCCGGCGGCTACTACCTGGTCCAGGAGGCACAGGGCGCCGGCGGCACGACGGACCTGCCCGCTCCCAACGCCACCGGCACGATCGCCATGGCCGGCACGGGCTTCCAGGTCTGGCTGGCCAGCACGACGACCGCCCTGACGCCCCCCACCGGCAATGTCCCCGCGGGCACCACCAACATCGTCGACTTCGTCGGCGCCGCGCCCACCGCGGCCTCGTATGAGACGAGTCGCGCCCCGGCACCGTCCAACACCACGTCGGTCTCCCGGAACGGCGCCGGCGCGGACACCGACGTCAACTCCGCCGACTTCACGGCGGGTGCTCCGGGCCCGCAGAACTCTGTCACCCCGCCGCCCCCGCCGCCCACCACGGTCGACAAGACCATCGCCGAGATCCAGGGCACCGGGACCAGCAGTCCCTATGCCGGTGACCCCAGCACCTACGTCCGCACCCAGGGCGTCGTGACCGCGGTGTACGGCCCCTCGGGGTACAGCTCGTTCGTGATCCAGACGCAGGGCTCGGGCACGGCAACCGATGCGACTCCCAACGCCTCCGACGGCATCGCCGTCCAGCAGGAGTCCGGTGCGATCACCGTCGAGAAGGGTGACTTCGTCGAGATCACGGGCCCGGTCATCGAGGACTTCGGGGTCACCAAGCTGACCTTCGACCCGGCCGACCCCTACTCCGGCATCACCGACATCTCGGGCCAGCCGCACACCGCGCCGATCCCGTTCGTCACCAACTACCCGACGACGTCCACCACGCGCGAGCAGCACGAGAGCGAGCTGCTCGACGTCTCCGGACAGCACTTCACGGTCTCGAACAACTTCCCGACCAACCAGTACGCCGAGATCGGGCTCGCGACGGGCGACACCCCCCTGGTCGCTCCCACCGAGACGACCGACGCCCAGGACACCACGGCCATCGCCGCGGCGACGGCCGCCAACGACGCGCGCAGTGTGATCCTCGACGACGGCGCGGACGTGAACTTCCTGTCCGCCGCCAACCAGGACACGCCGCTGCCGTGGCTCTCGCCGACGAACACCGTCCGAGTGAGCTCGGCCGCCGCGATCGTCTCCCCGGTCATCCTCGACTTCCAGTTCGGGGCCTGGCGCTTCCAGCCCACCGAGCGGGTCACCGACGAGGGCACGGACGTCGCCACCTTCAGCGACACCCGCCCCGAGAACGCCGCGCCGCAGAACGTCGGCGGCGACCTCCGCCTCGCGACGGCCAACGTGCTGAACTACTTCAACACGACCGGTGTCGACTACGTCGCCGCCGGTGGCGGCCACACCTGCACCTACTTCAACGACCGCGACGGCAACCACGTCACCGACAACACCTGCAACCCCAACGGGCCGCGCGGTGCCGCCGAGGACGACGACCTGGTCCGCCAGCGCGACAAGATCGTCAGCGAGATCAACAAGCTCGGCGCCGACATCGTCTCCCTCGAGGAGATCGAGAACTCCGTGGCGCTCGGCGAGCCGGACCGCGACGACGCCCTGGCCTCGCTGGTCACGGCGCTCAACACCGACGCCGGCAGCACCCGCTGGGCCTTCGCCCCCTCGCCCGACGCCGCCGACCTGCCGCCCACGGCCGATCAGGACGTCATCCGGACCGGCTTCATCTACAACCCGGCGACGGTGGACCTGGTCGGTCCGTCGAAGGTGCTGGTCGGTGCTGCGGCGTTCGACAATGCCCGCGAGCCGCTGGCCCAGGCGTTCAAGCCCCACGGCGCCGACGCCGCAACGACGTTCGGTGTGATCGTGAACCACTTCAAGTCCAAGGGCTCGGGCGTGGACGACCACACCGGCCAGGGCAACGCGAACCCCGACCGAGTCGCGCAGGCCGAGGCACTCAACGACTTCGCCGAGGACTTCAAGACCGACCGCGGGATCACCAAGCTCTTCCTGAGCGGTGACTTCAACGCCTACTCCGAGGAAGACCCGGTGCAGGCGCTCGAGGCGCACGGCTACACCAACCTGGTGTCCGACACCCCCGACGAGTACAGCTACAACTTCGGCGGCATGGACGGCTCGCTCGACCACGTGTTCGCGAACGCTGCGGCCCTGGGCGACGTGACCGGCGTCGACATCTGGAACATCAACGCCGACGAGTCGGTGGCCTTCGAGTACAGCCGCCACAACTACAACGTCACGAACTTCTACCAGGCCAACCAGTTCCGGGCCTCCGACCACGACCCGGAGGTGATCGGCATCGACGTGCCGGGCTTCCCGGTCCCGCCGCCGGCCGACGAGCCGGTCGACACCACGCTCAGCGCGACCGCCGGACCCATGACCTACGGGACAGACGGCAGCGTGCACGTGACGGTGACATCGACGAAGCCGACCACCGGCACCGTCGAGGTGCGGGACGGCTCAACGACGCTGGGCTCCGCCCCCGTCGCCGGTGACGGCACCGCCACCGTCGCCATCCCGGGAACCTCGCTCGAGCCGGGCAGCCACACGCTGACCGTCTCCTACTCCGGCGACAGCTCCAACAAGCCGTCGACCGGGTCGGTCGACGTGGTCGTCTCGAAGGCCGCCCCGACCGTCGACAGCTCGGTGTCGCCGAGTCAGGTCGTCGTGCACAAGGGCACCACCACGGCGACGGCCACGGTCGACGCCGACGGCTTCCAGCCGGGTGGCACCGTGACCTTCGAGGTCGACGGTGTCGAGGCGGGCGAGGCAACGCTGAGCATCGGCAGCGCCACGCTCGAGCTCGGCCCGTTCGACAGCGTGGGGTCACACACGGTGACCGCGACGTACGAGGGCGACAGCCACACGACTGGCGGCAGCTCGACCTCGACGGTCGACGTCGTCAAGCGTGACTCGACCACGACGGCCACGGCCACTCCGAAGAAGGTCGTGGTCGACCGCACCCGCGCCGAGGTGACGATCCGCGTCGATGCTCCCGGCGACGCCGCCGCGACCGGCACGGTCACGGTCCGGATCGGCGGGCGCGCCTACGACGCGACGCTGAAGAACGGCAACGCCGTGATCCGGCTGCGTCCCTTCGGGTCGAAGGGCACCAAGTCGGGCCAGGTCACCTACAGCGGTGACGAGGATACGGCGAGGTCCTCGACGACCCTCGTGATCCACGTGGTCAAGAAGGGCAAGCACAAGTAGCCGCGACGCTGACCCGCCCGAAACTTTCGGGCGGGTCAGCGCGTCACGGGGCCGGCGAGGTGGAAGGCCGCCTGCACGAGCGCCAGGTGGCTGAAGGCCTGGGGGAAGTTGCCGACCATCCGCCGGTTGACGGGGTCGTACTCCTCGGAGAGCAGCCCGACGTCGTTGACCAGGCCGACCAGCCGGTCGAAGAGCGCGTGCGCGTCGTCGGTGCGACCGGCCGCGGCGTAGGCCGAGACCAGCCAGAACGAGCAGGCCAGGAAGGGGTGCTCGTCGCCCTCGAGGCCGTCGACGCCGGACTGGGTGCGGTAGCGCAGCACCAGCCCGTCGCGCATGAGGTCCTCCTCGACGGCCGCGATGGTCCCGAGCATCCGCGGGTCGTCGCCCGCGACGAAGCCGATCTGGGAGAGCACCAGCAGGGACGCGTCGACCTCGGTGGTCTCGTAGTGCTGCGTGAAGGTGTTCCGCTCGGCGTCGTAGCCCTGCGTGAGCACCTCCTCGCGGACCTCGTCGCGCAGCCGCCGCCAGTCCTCGACCGGCCCGTCGAGGCCGTACTCCTCGACCGCGCGGACGGCCCGGTCGAAGGCCGCCCACACCATCGCGCGCGAGTGCGTGAAGCGGCGTCGGGGGCCGCGGATCTCCCAGAGCCCGTTGTCGGGCTCCTGCCAGGTCTTGGCGAGGTTCTCGACCAGCACCCGCTGCAGCGCCCAGGCGTTGTCGTCGTGGTCCTGACCGGCCCGACGGGTGTGCTCGAGGGCGATCATCACCTCGCCCAGGACGTCGGTCTGGCGCTGCTCGACGGCGGCGTTGCCGATCCGCACCGGACGCGAGTCGGCGTAGCCGGGCAGGTGCTCGAGGGTGTGCTCGGGCAGCCGCCGGGCACCGTCGACGGCGTACATGATCTGCAGGTCCTCGGGGTCGCCGGCCACGGCCCGCAGCAGCCAGCTGCGCCACAGCAGGGCCTCGTCGGTGTACCCGGCCTCGATCAGCGAGCCCAGCGTCAGCGCGGCGTCGCGCAGCCAGCAGTAGCGGTAGTCCCAGTTGCGCTCGCCGCCGAAGTCCTCCGGCAGCGACGTGGTGGGCGCCGCCACGATGCCGCCCGTCTGCTCGTCGGTGAGCAGGCGCAGGGTCAGCAGCGACCGGCGTACGACGTCCGCGTGCGGCAGGTCGTCGCGGCACTGGCTCGCCCAGTCGGCATCATCGTCGATGCTGGCGCGGATCCGGTCCTCGAGGTCACCCAGCTCGTCGAGGTGGTCGTACGACGGCACCCACGTCGTCGAGAACACCAGCTCGTCGCCCTCGTGGACGTCGAAGTCGTCGTCGTGTCGGTGGTCGGTCGCGACCGGCAGCCGGGGGCCGCGCAGGATCAGCTTGTCGGGGCCGCCGATCGCGGTGATGACCTTCTCGCCGCCGATCGTCTCGCGCCGGACCCAGGGCAGCACCTCGCCGTAGTCGAGGCGCACCAGCCACTCGTGGCGCAGGTGGACGGTGCCGCTGACGCCCCGCACCTTGCGGACGAGGTCGGCGCGCCCGTCGCCCCTCGGCATCAGGTCGGTGAGCGTGACCACCCCGGTGGGGGTCGTGAACGTCGTCTCGAGCACCGCGGACGCGCCGACGTAGCGGCGCTCCGACTCGTAGGGACCCTCCGGACAGATCTGCCAGTGGCCGTGGTCCTCGGTGCCGAGGATCGCCGCCAGGCACGCGGGGGAGTCGAAGCGGGGGAGACAGAGCCAGTCGATCGACCCGTTGCGCCCGACCAGAGCGGCCGTGCGTCGGTCGCCGATGAGCGCGTAGTCCTCGATGGGCAGGGCCATGCCGGTGAGGCTACTGGGCGGGCTAGCATCCCGGGCATGGACCGGTCCGCGGCGCGGCTGCACGACCTGCTCGGCCAGGCGGACGCCACGGTGGCGACTGCGGAGTCGCTGACCGGCGGTCGGCTGGCCGCCCTGCTGACGGGGGTGCCCGGTGCCTCGGCCACCTACGTCGGTGGCGTCATCACCTACGCCACCGAGCTCAAGGAGTCGCTGCTGGGCGTGCCCCCCGCCCTGGTCGAGGCCCACGGGGTCGTGTCCGCGGAGTGCGCCCGGGCGATGGCCACCGGGGCGCGGCTGCTGACCGGCGCGACGTACGCGCTGAGCACCACCGGCGTGGCCGGCCCGGACCGCCAGGAGGGCCACCCACCGGGCACGGTGTACGTCGGTGTGGCCGGGCCGTCGCTCTCCTCGGCGGTCGCGCTGGAGCTGGTGGGCGACCGCGAGGCGGTCCAGGACCGCACCTGCGCGAAAGCCGTGGCACTCCTTCTCGCGATCCTCTCCGGGGAAGAAACCTCTCTCGGGTAGCGTTGCCCCCAGGTAGCACGAAACGACCTCGAAGGGAGACGCGCATGGTGCTGTTCCGACGGCTCCTCGGCGACGTGCTCCGCGACCAGCGGATGCAGCGCGGCATGACCCTGCGCGAGGTCTCCAAGGAGGCCCGGGTGAGCCTGGGCTACATCTCCGAGATCGAGCGCGGTCAGAAGGAAGCCTCTTCCGAGCTCCTCGCCTCGCTGTGCTCCGCCCTCGCCGTCTCCCTGTCCGAGGTGCTGCGCGAGGTGTCGTAC
>JAOPXF010000286.1 GCA_025965295.1 Nocardioides sp. | reverse complement strand
CGGAACTCGCGCAGCACCTCGTCGGCGGGGGTCGACGGGTCGGCGGGGTCGGTGCTGAACCGGTGGCGCGCGGCGAGCTCGCGGACGTGGGCGTCGGACCAGGCGAGGTCCGCCTTCGACCGCTTGTGTGCGATCCGGTCGTCACCGCGATTGCGGTCCAGGCGGATGGGCAGGTCGGCGCACAGCTCCACGAAGGACACCCGCCGCCCGGCGGCGACGTACGGCTCGAAGAGTCCGCGGAACCCCCCAGTGTCCGCCTCTGAGTCGATGTCCCAGCAGAAGGTGAACACCAGGCGCACGTCGTGACGCGCGGCCTCCTCGATCACGCGACGGCGGAACTCGTGGTTGAGCACCTCGAAGGGCGGCGTCCCGAAGCCGAACACCTCGATCAACGGTTCGATGGTGTGGTGGTTGTGGAAGAGCCTGAAGTCCGAGCGCTCGCAGACGGCCCGACCGACGGTCATCTTCCCGACCGCCGGTGGCCCGATGACCAGCAGCAGCTCCCCGTTCCCCGTCATGGGCCGGACGCTAACGGGTTGCCCCACCCGGCGCGACCCGATTGGCTGGCGGCATGACCGACATGTGGCTCCCCGCCGATCAGGACCCCCGGATGCAGGACGCCCCGACGAAGGGCGAGCGCGAGTGCCTCGTCGGCTACCTCGAGCACTACCGCACCACGATCGAGCTGAAGTGCGACGGGCTGACCCCCGAGCAGCTGGCCAGTCGCTCGGTCCCGCCCTCGACCATGTCGCTGCTGGGCCTGGTCCGGCACATGGCACGGGTGGAGCAGAGCTGGTTCCGCCGGGTCATCGATCAGCGGATGGACATCCCCCGCCTGTTCCAGGACGAGGACGGCGGCTTCGAGCTCGACCCGGACGCGGTCGACGAGGCGGCCGTCGCCGAGGCGTGGGCGCTGTGGCGCGACGAGGTGGCCCACGCCCGCGAGGTGCTCGACCGCACGGACCTCGACGCTGTGGTCGACGTGCACGGCTCGCCGTCCGAGGTCCGCGACATCATCGTGCACATGATCGAGGAGTACGCCCGGCACGCCGGCCACGCCGACCTGCTGCGCGAGTGCCTCGACGGCCGGACGGGGCAGTGAGCGGCACAGCCACCTCCGTAGAGTGGGCCGGGTGACCAACGCAGCCTGGGGCCACGGCCTCACGACCCTCGACAGCACCGGCACCGTCCTCGACGTCTGGTTCCCGTCTCCCGCGCTCGGCACGGCGGACGGCGCAGCCGCCCCGGCGGAGCTCACGGCCCTCGAGGGCGCCGACGACGCCCGCGGCGTACGCCGCGAGGTGCGGCTCGTCGAGATCGGCGACCTGCAGGCAGCACCCGCGTCCACCGAGGACGTCTGGCTGCGCCTGCACCTGCTGTCGGCCCGCCTGGTCGTCCCCCACTCGATCTCGATGGAGGGCGTGTTCGGGCTGCTCACCAACGTCGTGTGGACCACGGCCGGTCCCTGCGCCGTCCAGGGCTTCGAGTCGACCCGCGCCCGGCTCCGGGCGACCGGCCAGCACGTCACGGTGCTCGGCGTCGACAAGTTCCCGCGGATGGTCGACTACGTGCTGCCCAGCGGGGTCCGGATCGCCGACGCCGACCGGGTGCGACTGGGCGCCCACCTGGCCGAGGGCACGACGGTCATGCACGAGGGCTTCGTCAACTACAACGCCGGCACGCTCGGCGCCTCGATGGTCGAGGGCCGGATCTCGGCCGGCGTGGTGGTCGGCGACGGCTCCGACGTGGGGGGCGGCGCCTCGATCATGGGCACGCTCTCCGGCGGCGGCAAGGAGGTCATCTCGATCGGCGAGCGCTGCCTGCTGGGCGCCAACGCCGGCATCGGGATCTCGCTCGGCAACGACTGCGTCGTCGAGGCCGGCTGCTACGTCACCGCCGGCACGAAGGTGACGATCAAGGACATCGACGGCAAGCCCCAGGTGGTCAAGGCCGCCGAGCTGTCAGGTGCCAGCAACGTGCTGTTCCGCCGCAACTCCGTGACCGGCACGATCGAGGCGGTCGCGTGGAAGCGCGAGGGCATCCGGCTCAACGCCGCACTCCATGCCAACTGAACCCGGGCCGGCCGCATGAGGCTCCGCACCGGCGTTGCCCTGCTCGTGGCCGGCGCCCTCCTCGCCGTGGGCATCACGGGCTACGTCGTCCTCCACCACGTCGGCCCGCTGCTCTCGACCGAGGAGTGCACGGCCACCGTCGACGGGCACCTGGTCAGCCTGTCCACCGAGCAGGCCGAGAACGCCGCGCTGATCACTGCGATCTCGGTGCGGCGCGGGATGCCGGCCCGGGCTGCGTCGATCGCGCTGGCGACGGCGTTCCAGGAGTCCAAGCTCTACAACCTCGAGGAGGGCGACCGGGACTCGGTCGGGCTCTTCCAGCAACGGCCTTCGCAGGGCTGGGGCTCGCGCGCCGAGATCCTCAACCCCGTCTACGCCACCAATGCCTTCTACGACGCCCTCGAAAGGATCGACGGCTACGACACGATGCGCATCACCGAGGCCGCCCAGGAGGTCCAGCGGTCCGGATTCCCCGAGGCGTACGCCGAGCACGAGGCCGACGCCCGCGCGCTGGCCTCGGCCCTGACCGGCAACTCGCCTCACGCGTTCAGCTGCGTGGTCGACGACGACGTCTCCAGCGCGAGCAACCGGCTCGACGACTCCGGGCTGACGCGCCGGGCGGCCGTCGTACGGCGTGACGTCGAGGCCGTCTTCGGCGAGCTGTCCCTGGGGGGTTTCGAGCCCGGCGGCGTCACGACAGGGCACATGGAGGGCTCCGCCCACTACGAGGGCCGGGCCATCGACATCTTCGTGCGCCCGATCAGTCCCGACAACAAGAAGCGGGGCTGGGCGATCGCTCAGTACCTCGTGGCCCAGGCCGACCGGCTCTCGATCCAGACCGTGATCTTCGACGACCGGATCTGGCGGGCCGGCTCCTCCTCCGACGACGGTTGGACCGACTACGACCCGCCGGACCGCTCGGGCGACCGCGCGATCCTCGAGCACCGCGACCACGTCCACGTGGACGTCTTCGACTGATCGCCCGACCCGGCTGCCCCCGGTCGGCAACAATGCGGTGGTGCCCAGGATCTCGGAGGTCATCGACGACCCGACCCCGATCACGGGCCCGAGGATCGACGTCGCGGCCCGGATCGGCTGGCTGATGCGGATCCACCGGACCGTCGCGGGGGTGTCGCTGCGGGAGATGTCCGCGGCCATGCGGGACCGCGGCATCGCGGTCTCCCCGACGACGCTCAGCCGGATCGAGAGCGAGGGCCAGCGCTCCTACCTCGTCCTCGACGGCTACGCCGAGGTGCTGGAGCTGCCCGCGGGTTCGCTCTGGTCGATCGTCAACCTGTTGTCTCGCCCCTTCACCTACGCACCCCCGGCCCTGCCCGACCCCGAAGAGCAGTCCCTGGACCGGTTCAGCGAGGCCTGCGAGGCGGTCGACGAGCCACACCCCACCGGGGGTGCCTGGCGGACGTTCGCGCGGCTGCACGCCGCCGAAGCGGGCTTCGGCCTCCCCCGCGCCCTGGTCGAGCCCTACGTGCGACGCCTGGCCGACGAGACCGGCCGTGCCGTCGGGCCGGCCTACGTGACGCGGTACGAGGCGCTCGCGCAGCTCCGGACCAGCGCCTACGGCGACCTCATCGGATCCGTGTGCCAGGAGCTGGTCCTCGACCCCGACAACCAGCTGCTCTACCACCTGACGAGCATCCTCTCCGACCGGCCGAGCATCGAGATGGTCCGCTGGAGCGGAGGACTGCTGCGGCACCCGTCGACGTTCGTGGCCCGCGGGGCGTCGTACGCACTGCAGAGCATGCTGGTCATCGGCGGACTCGGCATGCGGGACTGGCGGAGCGTCGTGCCCGAGGTCGTGTCGGCGTCGGACCTGGCGAGTGGTGACCCGGTCCGCGGCGAGATCCTCGCGCAGCTGTGCGCGGCCCTCCCGCCGACCCTGCAGGAGGACGTGCGGGCCGTCGCCGACCTTCCGCCGAGCCCGCCGACCGGCCCACTCGTGTGGTCGCGGACCCGGGGCAACGTGCACTACGAGTTCGCCCGAGCGGTCGCCGCGACTGCCTGTGCCCGGCTCGACCACCGGGAGGAGCCGCTGCTGGAGCGTCTGCTCTTCGAGGCACTGTTCGACCCGCGCGGCGTGCGGATGTCGGCGTCGATGTTCACCGTGGCCTGCTCACCGTTCGCCGGCGAGCTGGCCACCCTGCTCGCCGAGGGTCACGCCGATGGTCCGGACCCGGCGACGAGCGCCGCGGCCCTCCGGGTGGCCGCGGCGTGCCACCACGGCCAGGAGCTGCCCTTCGTCGGCGCCTGGCTCGCGGCGGAGGACACCGGCGAGTTCGACTTCGCCCTGGCGATCTCCGGTCGCAGTGGGCAGCGGCTGCCGCGAGCGGCCCTGGAGCGCGGGCTGTCGGGCAACGAGACGACCGTCAACCGGACCCTCTACGCCCTCGGCATGGCGGCGGACCCGCGTCTCCGCGGCCTCGCGCGCGATGCCACCGCGACCGACCCCGTCCGCCGGGCGGCGCGATGGTGGGAGCAGCGGGACGGGCGCATCCTGGTCTGAGCAGGGTGGATGGGGTGGCTGCCTCACCCCCGTGTAGGCAGCCACCCCTCGCACCCCGGGAGCAACCAGGGGGCGGTCGCGTGCGACTGGGAAAAATCTAGGGTCCGGGAGCGCCTCATGTCGCATTGTCCCGTGACCGGAGGTCCGCGGGACAACGCCGGCGGCTACGGGCTGAGGCGTTCGAGCGCTGCGTCGATCCGGTCGTCGGTGGCGGTGAAGGCCACCCGCACGTGGTGGCTGCCCGCCGCACCGTAGAAGGCACCGGGGGCGACCAGGATGCCGCGATCGGCGAGCCAGGACACCGTGTCCCAGCAGTCCTCGTCCCCTCGCTCGGTCTGACGCGCCGCCCACAGGTAGAGCGACGCCTCGGAGTGGTCGATGCGGAACCCGCAGCCCTCCAGGGCCTCGCGCAGCCGGGTCCGGCGGGCGGCGTACCGCGCGTGCTGCTCGACGGCGTGCTCGTCGTCGTCGAGGACCGCGGCCATGGCCACCTGCTGGGGCCCGGGCATGATCAGCCCGAGGTTCTTGCGCACGGCGAGCAGCTCACCGACGAGGTCGGGGTCGCCGGCGACGAACCCGCACCGGTAGCCGGCCAGGTTGGAGCGCTTGGACAGCGAGTGGACCGCGAGGATGCCCTCGTGGGAGCCGCCGCAGACCGAGGGGTGCAACACCGACTGCGGGGAGGCCTCCCAGGCGCATTCGAGGTAGCACTCGTCGGAGACCAGGATCGTGCCGCGCTCGCGGCACCAGTCGACGACCTTCTTCAGGTGCTCGGGCGGCAGCACCCGGCCGGTCGGGTTCGACGGGGAGTTCAGCCACAGCAGGGCCGGCGTCTCGGGGCCCAGCGAGGTGAGCGAGTCGGTGGCGACCGACCGCGCACCGGCGAGCGCCGCGCCCACCTCGTACGTCGGGTACGCCAGCGCCGGGTAGGCGACCAGGTCCCCCGGACCGATGCCCAGGTGGACCGCCATCGAGGCGATGAGCTCCTTGGAGCCGATCACGGGCAGCACCCCGTCCAGGCCCAGCCCGGTCACGCCGTGGCGGCGGGCCAGCCAGTCGATGCAGGCCTGCCGGGTCTCCGGCCGGCCGATCGTGAGCGGATAGCCGGGCGCGTCGGCCGCCGCCGCCAGGGCGGTCCGCGCGACGGCCGGGGTCGGGTCGACCGGGGTCCCGATCGAGAGGTCGACGATGCCGCCTGCGTGCGCCCGGGCCCGCTGGGCGTGCGCGGTCAGCTGGTCCCAGGGGAAGTCCGGGAGCCGGCCGGAGACCCTGGCGCGGGGCCTCACTCGTCGTGCGGCTGCGGGGGCAGGGCCTCGATCAGCGGGTGGTCCTTCTCGATCACGCCCATCTTGGCGGCGCCACCGGGCGAGCCCAGGTCGGAGAAGAAGTCGACGTTCGCGGTGTAGTAGTCCTTCCACTGCTCCGGGGTGTCGTCCTCGTAGAAGATCGCCTCGACGGGGCAGACCGGCTCACAGGCACCGCAGTCGACACACTCGTCGGGGTGGATGTAGAGCATCCGCTTGCCCTCGTAGATGCAGTCGACCGGACACTCGTCGACGCAGGCCCGGTCCTTGAGGTCGACGCACGGCTGGGCGATGACGTAGGTCACCAGTTCCTCCTGGAAGTCACACGTGTAGCGAGCGATCGCGGTCGTGGCACAGCCTAGTATCCCGACGTGCCCCACTCTCCGGAAGCCCACGGTCTGGGCCCCCACGTCGTCGGCCTGCGGGTCGTCGTACGCCGACTCCTGCCCGGTGAGACCGGTCCGACCGGGGGTCCGGCGATGACCGACCTCCTTGGCGTCTGCACCGCGTGGGGGCGGGACTCCTGCGTGGTCCAGCCGGAGACCGGGGACCCGGTCGAGATCGCCCTGGCCGACATCGTGTCGGGCAAGCCGGTGCCGCCGCGTGCGTCCGTCCGGCACCGGGTGGCACCGGCCGAGGCGCAGCGCCGGGCCCTGGCCCTGTGGCCGGACCTCCACACCGAGCCGCTCGGCGACTGGCTGCTGCGGCGCTCGCCCACCGCGACCGCCCGCCGCGCCAACTCCGTGCTGGCCTTCGAGCCGTCGGGGGTGCCCGACGACTACGAGCGCGTCGTGGCGTTCTACGACCGTCCCGTCGCGGCCGTCCTGCCGGACTCCGCCGAGGACCGTCTGTTCCGCGGCCACGGCTGGGTCCTGGAGAGCCACGACGCCGACACGCTCTTCCAGCTGGCGGGGGTGTCCCGCGTACGGCGGGCCCTGACCGCCGGACCCACCGTCGCCGAGGCGGTGGTGCGCGTGGAGGACGGCCTGGCGGTCGCCACCGTCGACGACGCGGCGAGCGGGATCGCCGCCTACGACCGGGACTGGGTCGGCTTCCGCAGCATCGAGGTCGCCCCGGAGCACCGGCGCCGCGGCCTCGGGCTCGCGGTGATGGCCGCGCTCCTGGAGTGGGGCGCCGAGCAGGGCGCGACCACGGCGTACCTGCAGGTCCTCGCCGACAACACCCCCGCGCTGGGGCTGTACGACCGGCTCGGGTTCAGCACCCACCACGCCTACCGCTACCTCACACCCAGGGCGGCTGCCGCTCAGCGCTGACCGAAGAGCCGCTCGGCGCGCGAGGTCACCCACGGCCAGTAGCGACGCATGAGGGCCAGTACCAGGGTGCCGGACACGATCATGCAGGCGATGTTGATGCCCAGCTGCGCGAGCGAGCCCAGGATCTCCCCGCGCTGCCAGAGGGCCAGCCCGAGGGCCAGGTTGCCGGCTGCCGGGACCGTGGTGACGCTGATGAAGACCCCCACCATGGTTGCGGTCTTCTGGATCGCCAGCGCCAGCACACCCGCGGCGCCGGCCACCACCGCGACCACGAAGGACCAGGTGTCCGGGTGCCAGATGAAGCCCGTGTTCGGTCGCGGCCGGGTCACGTCGCTGACCTCGACCAGGCCGGTGACCCGGGCAACCAGCGCCAGCACGGCGACCACGGCGATCGCGAAGGCGAAGCTGAGCACGAGCAGCTTGAGACTGCGCCAGGCCAGCAGGTGCTGGCCGAGCACGATCCCCACCGAGGTGGCCGCGATGGCGCTGAACTCGGGACCGACGACCATCGCGCCGACCACCAGCACGGCCGAGTCGGTGACCACCGCGATCGAGGCGAGGACGACGGCGAGGACCATGAAGACGACGTAGGAGACCGTGGGCTGGGCCCCGTCGTCGGCCTGCGCCTGCACCGCCTCCCAGATCACCGCGTCGTCCGGGTGCCCCGGCGCCGCCGCCTCGAGCCGCTTGGCCGCTGCGAACGGGGCACTGGTCGGGGTCGAGACCACGATGCCGCCGCGCTCGCCCACCCCCATCCGATGCAACGACGCGAGCAGCTCACCGGCCTGCTCCCGGGCCACGTCGCACTCGACCAGGTCCCCGACGGGGTCGACGCACGCACCCGCCTGGACCGTGACGTTGGTGGCGCACTCGTGGGCGACCAGGAGGTCACGGACGGCTTCGGTGACGTCGGCCGGGGTCGTCAGGCGGAAGTGGACCAGCACGGGCGTCAGCGTACGGCGGGCAAACGGGTTGGCGACCGCGATCCGGGCGATCTACGCTGGTCCCGGCCCAACGCGAGGACTGACAACCCTCCCCCTGTCAGCAGGGAAGCGTGGCCCGCGTGTCCGGCGTACCGACGAGAGGCCGGGGTCGACCCGGCGAAGGTGTGGTGGCACCGCGACCTTGCCCCCGCCCACACCTCCAGGGCTTTCGTGCCTATCTGGAGGTGAATGACATGTTCCGCACCATGAGCGCCGAGCTCCCCCACGCCACACCCGGATCCCCGGTCCGGCTGCAGGGCTGGGTGCACCGTCGACGCGAGCTGGCGACGGTGTCCTTCCTCGTCGTCCGCGACCGCACCGGCCTCGCGCAGGTCGTGGTCAAGGACGGCGCGGACGTGCCGCCTGAGGAGACCACCGTCGAGGTCGTCGGACTGGCCACGGCCAACCCGCAGGCACCGGGAGGCATCGAGGTCACCGACCCGGTGATCACGGCGCTGACCGAGCCCGCCGCCACGCCACCCGTCGAGCTGTGGCGGCCGACGATGAACGCGTCGCTGCCGACGCTGCTCGACCACGCCCCCGTGACCTGGCGGCACCCCGCGCAGCGGGCGAAGTGGGAGCTCGCGGCCGCCTCGCTGCGGGGCTTCCGCGGCACGCTCGACGCCGCCGGCTTCACCGAGATCCAGACCCCGAAGTTCGTGGCGTCGGCGACCGAGTCGGGCGCCAATGTCTTCCAGGTCGACTACTTCGGCCGCCCGGCGTACCTGGCCCAGAGCCCGCAGTTCTACAAGCAGCAGATGGTCGGGGTCTTCGAGCGCGTCTACGAGGTCGGACCGGTCTTCCGCGCCGAGCCGCACGACACCGTGCGGCACCTGGCGGAGTACGTCTCGCTCGACGCCGAGCTCGGCTTCATCGAGGACCACCGCGACGTGCTGCGCGTCCTCCGCGAGGTCCTGGCCGGGATGGTCGCCGCGATCCACGAGTACGCCGCACCCGCGGTCGCGCTGACCGGCGCCCGGGTGCCCGTGGTCCCCGAGGAGATCCCGGTCATCCACTTCCGCGACGCCCTGGCGCTGGTCGGGGCCGCGGCCGACGAACTCGACCTCGCCCCCGAGCACGAGCGGGCGCTGGGCGCCTGGGCCCTCACCGAGCACGGCAGCGACTTCCTGGCGGTCGAGGGCTACCCGATGGCGAAGCGGCCGTTCTACACGCATCCGTGGTCTCGACAGGCTCGACCGACGGAGGAGGACCGCTGGTCGAACAGCTTCGACCTGCTGTTCCGCGGTCTCGAGCTGGTCACCGGCGGGCAGCGCCTGCACCGGCCCTCGGCGTACGACGAGGCGATCCGCGCGCGGGGCGAGGACCCGGCCGACTACGCGTCCTACCTGCAGGCCTTCGAGCACGGCATGCCGCCGCACGGCGGCTTCGCGATCGGCCTGGAGCGCTGGACGGCCCGGCTGGTCGAGGCGGCCAACGTGCGCGAGGTCACGCTCTTC
Source organism: Nocardioides sp. (assembly GCA_025965295.1). GTDB lineage: Bacteria > Actinomycetota > Actinomycetes > Propionibacteriales > Nocardioidaceae > Nocardioides. Next base: position 4,521 of record JAOPXF010000286.1, on the reverse strand, counting down.
CCCCGAGACCTCCACCGGCTGACGCCGTGAGGCTCGAGCCGGAGCACGTGCGGTGGCTCGGGGCCGAGGGCGACCGGCTCCTCGACTTCGCGCGCGCCGCCCGCCATCCGGAGGGCGGCTTCGCCTGGCTCGACGAGGCCGGCCGCCCCGAGCTCGCCCGCCCGGTCGAGCTCTGGATCACCTGCCGGATGACGCACGTCTTCGCGGTGGCCCACCTGATGGGCGTGGCAGACGCCGGGCCGCTCGCCGACCACGGCGTCGCCGCCCTGCTCGGCCGGTTCCGGGACAGCGTGCACGGTGGGTGGTACGCCGCGGTCGACCCGGACGGGCCGACCGTGCGCAGCAAGACGGCCTACGAGCACGCGTTCGTGGTCCTCGCCGGCGCCTCGGCCACCGCCGCCGGGCGGCCCGGCGGCCGGGAGCTCCTCGACGAGGCGCTCGCGGTGCTGCTCGACCACTTCTGGGACGAGTCGTCCGGCATGGTCGTCGAGGAGTGGGACGAGGCGTTCACGACCCTCGACGGCTACCGCGGCGTCAACGCCAACATGCACGCGGTCGAGGCGCTGCTGGCCGCCGCCGACGTCCTCGACGACCCCGGCCTGCGCGACCGCGCGGAGCGGATCGTCACCCGGGTGGTGCACGGTCTCGCGGCCGGCAACGAGTGGCGCATCCCCGAGCACTTCGACGACACCTGGACCGCCCTGCCGGCGTACAACCGCGACGAGCCGGCCCACCCGTTCCGGCCGTACGGCGCCACGATCGGGCACTGGTTCGAGTGGTCGCGGCTCACGCTCGCGCTCCGCGCTGCCGAGGGGGACGCGGCACCGGCCTGGATGCTCGGGGACGCCCGGTCGCTCTTCGAGGCCGCCGTGCGCGAGGGCTGGGCGGTGGACGGCGCCGACGGGTTCGTCTACACCGTCGACTGGGACGGCACACCCGTGGTCCGGCAGCGGATGCACTGGGTCGCCGCGGAGGCCATCGCGGCCGCCGCCGCGCTGGCCGACGCGACCGGCGAGGCGGCGTACGCCGAGCTCTACGAGCGCTGGTGGCACCACGTGAGGGACTGCTTCGTGGACGAGGAGCACGGCTCGTGGCACCACGAGCTCTCCCCCGCCAACGAGCCGAGCAGCCTCACCTGGGCGGGCAAGCCCGACGTCTACCACGCGTTCCAGGCCACCCTCCTCCCCCGGCTGCCGCTCGCTCCCACGCTCGCGCGAGCCGTGGCGGACGGGCGGCTCGAGAGATGAGGCGGCGCGGCAATTCGCCTAACTCACGTTTCTTAGTATGGTTACAGCATGCTTCGTGACCACCGTGACCGTCCCGTCGACGGCGGCGACTGGTTCCTCCACCACGGCACCGACGTGGAGACCCGCTGGGACCAGGACGTCCCGCACCTGACTCCCAACGACCGCTTCTTCGTCCGCAACCACACCCGGCCACCCGTCATCGACGTCGAGACCTGGCGCCTGCTGGTCACCGGGGACGGCGTGCTCGGCGAGGCGACGTACTCCCTCGCCGACCTGCAGGCCTTCACGAGCACGACGGTCGAGCGCGCGCTCGAGTGCACCGGCAACGGGCGGAAGCTCTTCGCCGACCAGCAGGGCGCCCCGCGTCCCGGCACCCAGTGGGGCCTCGGCGCGATCGGCGTCGCGCGCTGGACCGGAGTCCCGCTGCGCACCGTGCTCCGCCACGCCGGGCTGCGCGACGACGCCGTCCAGGTGATGCCGATCGGGCTCGACGACCCCTTCGTCGACGACGGCGTCGACCACGGTCGCGTACGCCGGCCGCTGCCGATCGCGAAGGCCCTCGACGACACCCTGGTCGCCTGGGCGATGAACGGCGAGCCGCTGCCCCTGGACCACGGCTTCCCGGCGCGGCTCGTCGTGCCCGGCTGGGTCGGCATCGCCAGCATCAAGTGGCTCGGCGAGCTGCGGGTCACCACCAGCGTCGTCGACTCGCCCTGGAACACCACGTGGTACCGCATGCACGGCGAGGGCTGGTCCGGGGACGACGCCGTCCTCGACGTGATGCCGGCCAAGAGCGTCATCGACGTCACCGGCCGCCTCGAGGCCGGCCGGATGTCGGTGCTGCGCGGCCGCGCCTGGGCCGGGGAGGCGACCGTGGCCATCGTCGAGCTCAGCACCGACGGCGGCGCCAGCTGGCAGGAGACCACGCTCACCGGCCCGAACGAGCCGTCCAGCTGGGTGGAGTGGGAGCACCCCTGGACCCCGTCAAAGGCCGGTCCGCACACGCTCGTCACCCGCGCCACGGACAGCCGAGGCCGCCGCCAGCCGGAGGAGACGCCGCTCAACGACGACGGCTACCTCTTCTCGGCGGCGGTCCGGCATCCGGTGACCGTGGCCGAGCCGTCGCGGGTCAGCAGTCCGGCCGGAACGCCGGGTCGGCCGGCCCCCGTCGGCTGAGTGCGTCCAGCGTCCACGAGATCGTGGCGGCGCTCTGCGGGATCCGGATGTGCTCGGAGAGGTCCCCGGGGCAGGCGTCCTGGAGGGTGATGTTCGTGGTGCGCGGTCCGGGGGCCAGGAACCCCGAGGTGTACGGCATGACCACCTCGTCGTACCGCGTGGTGATCTGGGTGTAGCTGACCCGGCCGGGGGTCTCGTCGCCGGCATTGAGGTGGGTCAGGAACTCCGATCCGGCCGCCTGCTGCGCGCAGGCGTCGCAGAACGTGCCGCTGGGGCTCGCGCCGGCACCGCTGCCGTCGCCCTCGCCGCCGGTGCCGTGGTTGCTCGGCGCGATGCCGACGAGGTCGTCGACGACCCTCGCGCCACCGAGGAACTTGATGTAGTAGCGGGGCATCAGGCCGCCCTGCGAGTGCCCGATCATGGACACGCGCTCGGCCCCGGTCGCGGCCAGCACCCTGTTGGTGAACGCCTCGAGCTCGCGTGCGGAGTCCTCGATCGGCCCCGTGGCCCGGTTGCCGTAGTCGAGCGAGAAGACGCAGTAGCCGTGACCGGCCAGCGCCGCCGAGAGGTCCTCGAGGAGGTTCTTCCGGTCGCCGAAGGTGCCGTGCACGAGGATCACCGGCTCGGGGCGCGCGGGTGTCGGCGTGCAGCTCCAGTCGTTGGCGCCAGGCGGGTCACCGAGGGGCGACGTCGGCCACGCCGGGGGCACGGGGTCGGCGGAGGCGGACACCGGCGCCAGCACGGCGAGCAGGGACAGTCCGAGAGCGGCGATCCAGGTCCTCATGCCGGGCCCAACGAGCGGCACTCACCCGGGGCTACGCCGGTTCAGCCCCGGGGCGGCTTGCAGATCACCGTGTCGGACGGTGTGTCGCGCGTGTGGAAGACCTCGTCGTGGTCGAGCGCACTCTCGCCGTGCTTGCGGAAGTGCCGGGTCACGTCGATGTCGAAGCCGCCGTACCCGGTGTTGGGGTAGCAGTCGGGGGTCCGCAGCACCCGGGTCGCGGGCGAGGTGAGGTTGTAGCGGTCGGAGGCGCTGGCGCTGATGTCCCAGACCTTGGTGGAGTACATGCTGACCGTGACCACGCCCGAGCTCGACGGCGTGCTCGGCGTGACGCGCGCGTCGATCAGCACGCCGTGCGGCGTGTCGTTGCGGAAGCGGAGGTCGACGGCCCCCCAGGCCACGGTCGCCTCGCGGCCGACCGGGTAGCGGTCGATGTAGAACGAGTGCGGTTTGTGCTCGATGTCCTCGAGACCGGCGAAGAACATCGCGTTGAACGTCGTCGTCGCCATCTGCGAGACGCCGCCGCCGAGGTCCTCCTTGAAGATCCCGTCGCTGATGATGAAGCCCTCGGTGAAGCCGTTCTCGCGCGTCCGCTCGCCGACGGTGTCGTTGAGCGAGAACGTCTCGCCCGGCTTGAGCACCGTGCCGGTCACGAGCTCGGCCGCGCGACCGATGTTGGTGTTGCGGTACTCGGCGTAGGGGTAGTACGTCGTGAAGGACGAGACCCTCTCGGTGATGCCGAGCTTGCGCGCGTCCGCGGTCGTGAAGTCCGCCTCCGCCACCGTGGCCCGGACCTTCATCTCGCGCTTGCCGTCGGGCCGGGTGACCAGGGCGAGGAACGCGTCGCTGACGTCGGCGGGGTCGTAGACCACTCCGGGCTTGGCGGGCACGACCCTCGGCGTGCCGCGCACGAGCGCGACCGTCGCGTCCACGGGCGCGCCGTGGTCGCTGATCTCGCTGTCGACCAGCTTCGCCAGCGCCTCCTCGTCCAGGTCGGGCACCAGCGCGCCGTCCTCGGCCCGCATCGCGAGCGCGACCGCGAAGTCCTGGGGCTGGAGCCGGACCCGCGACTTCCCGAAGACCAGCGTCACGGGTCCCGACATGGCCGGGTTGGCGAAGTCGGTCAGGGCCTCGTGGACGTCGTCCGCGTCGATGTCCGGCTGCGAGGGCCGGCGCGTGAGCTCGACGGTGGACCGCCCCGCGAGGAACGCCTCCTCGAGCGCGGCCCGCGCCTCCCCGGCGTCGAGGGCGAGCCCGGTGCGCGGGGCGGTGGTGCGGATCCGGGCGCCCTCGAACGTGACGGTGCCGTCGCCGGGC
>JAOPXF010000259.1 GCA_025965295.1 Nocardioides sp. | reverse complement strand
GCCACGTGCTCGTCGCGGACGTCGTAGTCCATCATCACGTAGCTCCGCGCCACCAGGACGCCCTCGACCCGGCGCCGGAAGATCTCGAAACCGGACGGCACGGAGCCGGAGCGCGTGACCAGCACGGCCTCGGACTCGAGGATCACCTCGCCGAAGACCTCGAGCCCGGCCTGGCGCAAGGTGCTGCCGGTCTCGACGACGTCGGCGATCACGTCGGCCACGCCCAGCTGGATGCTGGTCTCGACCGCGCCGTCGAGGCGGGTCACGGTCGCGCCGATCCCGCGCTCCTCGAGAAACGACCGCACGACGCCGACGTACGACGTGGCGATCCGGGTGCCCTCGAGCTGGGCCAGGTCGGTGTACCTGCCCACGGGCCCGGCGAAGTGGAAGCGGCTGCGCCCGAAGCCCAGGGTCAGGGCCTCCTCGGCCTTGGCCCCGGAGTCGCGCAGCAGGTCGCGCCCGGTGATGCCGACGTCGAGGGTGCCCTCGCCGACGTACAGGGCGATGTCACGCGGGCGCAGGTAGAAGAACTCGACGCCGTTCTCGGCGTCGATGAGCGTGAGCTCCTTGGAGTCGTTGCGCTGGCGGTAGCCGGACTCGCGGAGGATGTCCGCAGCCGCCTGCGCGAGCGCGCCCTTGTTGGGCACCGCGACCCGCAGCAGCCGGTCGCCGCCGGTCGGGCGGGGCCCTTCGTTGGTCGAGCTTGTCGAGACCATGGTCGTCCTCAGAGGTGTGCGTAGACGTCGTCGAGCGAGATGCCGCTGGCGATCATGAGTACCTGCGCGTGGTAGAGCAGCTGGCTGATCTCCTCGGCCGCGCGCTCCTTGCCCTCGTGCTCGGCCGCCATCCAGGACTCGGCGGCCTCCTCGACCAGCTTCTTGCCGATCGCATGGACGCCGGCGTCGAGCTGCTGCACGGTGCCGGATCCCTCGGGTCGGGTCAGGGCCTTCTCGCTGAGCTCGGCCCAGAGCCCTTCGAACGTCTTCACGGTCATCCACCCTAGGCGGTACGGCGACCGCCGGCCGCCGCGGGACCGGTCCCCGGACCGCGGCCGTGGCTCAGGTCTCGTAGCCGCGCTTGACGGTGCGGATGGTCTGCGCGGTGAGCAGCGCCGCCGACGCGGCCTCGTAGCCCTTGTCCTCGCGCGACCCCTCGAGGCCGGCCCGGTCGAGCGCCTGCTCGTCCGTGTCGCACGTGAGCACCCCGAAACCGACCGGGATCTGGTGGTCGATCGCCACCCGGGTGAGTCCGTCGGTGGCGGCGGTGCACACGAACTCGAAGTGCGGCGTGCCGCCGCGGATGACGACGCCGAGGGCGACGACGGCGTCGTACCCCTGGCAGGCCAGCGTCTCCGCGAGCACCGGCAGCTCGAAGGCGCCCGGGACCCGGACGACCGTCGGCGCCTCGACCTTGCAGTCACGGCAGGCACGCAGGGCGCCCTCGAGCAGGCCGTCCATGACCTGCGTGTGCCAGCTGGCCGCGACGATCGCGACCCGCAGGTCGTGGCAGTCGACGGGCAGCTGGTCAGGGGCTCCGGCTCCACTCATGGTCAGGCTCCGTTCGGCGTGAGGTCGGTGATCTGGTCGGCCAGGTCGGGCAGGTCGTGGCCCATCCGGTCGCGCTTGGTCAGCAGGTAGGCGAGGTTGTGGTCGTTGGGCCGCGGCGTGAGCCCGACCCGCTCGGCGACCCGGATGCCGAAGTCCTCGAGGCTGCTCGTCTTGTCGGGGTTGTTGGTGAGCAGGCGAACGCTCGCGATCCCGAGGTCGCGCAGCACCTGGGTCGCGGTGCCGTAGTGCCGTGCGTCCGCGGGCAGCCCCAGGTCGAGGTTGGCGTCGACGGTGTCGCGGCCCCCGTCCTGGAGCTGGTAGGCCTGCAGCTTGGCGACCAGCCCGATGCCGCGGCCCTCGTGCCCGCGCAGGTAGATGACGACGCCGCGCCCCTCGGCGACGATCCGCTCCATGGCCTCGTCGAGCTGGGGCCCGCAGTCGCAGCGCGCACTCCCGAACACGTCGCCGGTCAGGCACTCCGAGTGCACCCGCGTCAGCACCGGCTCGTCGCTCCCGCGCAGTGACTCGGGGTCGCCGTACACCAGAGCGATGTGCTCGGAGTCGTCCACGGTGATCCGGTAGCCGTACGCCGTGAAGTCGCCGTGGCGGGTCGGGAGCCGGGTCTCGGCCACCCGCTTGACCAGCACCTCGTGCCGGCGGCGGTAGCGGACCAGGTCCTCGATCGAGATCATCGCCAGGCCGTGCTCGTCGGCGAATTCGCGCAGCTCGGGTGCCCGCTTCATCGTGCCGTCGTCGTTGACGACCTCGACCAGGACACCGGCCGGGGTGAGCCCGGCCAGCGTGGCCAGGTCGACGGCCGCCTCGGTGTGGCCGCGGCGCACCAGCACGCCGCCCTCTCGGTAGCGCAGCGGGAAGACGTGCCCGGGCCGGGTGATCTCCCACGGCTCGGTCGCCGAGTCGGCGAGCACGCGCGCCGTGTGCGCGCGGTCCGCGGCGCTGATGCCGGTGGAGACGCCGTCGCGGGCGTCGACCGAGATCGTGTACGCCGTGCGCAGCTTGTCCTTGTTGTGCGGCGTCATCAGCGGGATCTCGAGCCGGTCGAGCATCTCGGCCGGCATCGGCACGCAGATCACCCCGCTGGAGTGCCGGATCGTGAACGCCATCAGCTCCGGGGTCGCCTTGGAGGCGGCGAAGATGATGTCGCCCTCGTTCTCGCGGCTCTCGTCGTCGACGACCACGACCGCCTTCCCGGCCGCGATGTCCGCGATCGCGCGCTCGACGGTGTCGAGGCGGACCTGCTCGTGCTCACTCATGCGGGGGCTCCTTGGTGCGGGGTGGTCTCGGCAGGCTCGACGGGGTCGGCCAGCGAGGGTGTGCGAGCGGCGCGCTCGGCGCGCCACCAGGTGATCAGTCCGACGACGCAGAAGCCGCCGTAGAAGACGTTCATGCCTGCCGTCGGGTAGTAGCCGGCGCGGACCAGCGTGGTCACACCGACGACGTCGACCAACACCCAGACCAGCCAGAACTCGACCCAGCCGCGCGCCATGCCGTACGTCGCCAGCATCGAGCCGGCGAGGATCCAGGCCTCGGTGGTCGGGTTCCAGGAGCCGATCCGGAGCAGCAGGGCGTACGCCGCCGCGTAGCCGACGACCGCCAGCCCGACCAGGGCGAGCCGCTCGGGCCCGGTGGCCCAGCGCGGGGTGATCGCGCCGCCGTCGGCGGCACCGCCGAGCCGGGTGGCCCGGGACCAGCGCCACCAGCCGTAGGCGCTCACGGCGACGAAGAAGACCTGGCGGCCGGCCTGGCCCCAGAGCGGCTCCGTGGTGATGCCGCTGATCTCGCCGCTGGCGAAGACCGTGAACAGCAGCACGTTGCCGAGCACGCCGACCGGCCACGCCCAGACGAGCCGGCGCATGCCGAGCAGGGCGCTGGCCAACCCGAAGACGTTGCCGACGACCTCACGGACCGACAGGCCCGTGTCCCCGACCGGGATCGTGCCGTGCAGCAGCCACTCGAGCATCAGGCCTCCCCTGCCAGGCGGGCCGCGACCAGCTTGTCGAGGTAGCCGTGGGCGAGCAGCTTCTCCACGTGCTTGGCGATCACGTCGGTCTCGAGGTTGACGCGGTCACCGGGCCGGCGCGAGCCCAGCGTGGTGCGGGCCAGCGTCTCCGGGATGAGGCTCACGGTGAAGGAGTCGTCGCGGGCCTCGACAACGGTGAGGCTGACGCCGTCCACGGTGATGGAACCCTTGTCGACGAGGTAGCGCCCCAGCTCGGGCGGCATCTCGATCTCGACGACCTCCCAGTGCTCGCTGGGTGTCCGGCCGCGGACGACGCCGACCCCGTCGACGTGCCCCTGGACGATGTGGCCGCCCAGGCGCTTGTCGGCCGTGACGGCCCGCTCGAGGTTGACCCGGTCGCCCGGGGCGACGCCGTACAGGCTGGTCTTGTCGAGCGTCTCCTGCATGACGTCGGCGGTCCAGAGGTCGACACCGCCCCCCTCGGCGCTCGAGCCTGTCGAGACCACGGTCAGGCAGCACCCGTTGACCGCGATCGAGTCACCCAGCCCGGCGTCCTCGAGGACGGTGCGGGCGCGAATGGTGAGGCGGATCGCGTCGCCCTGGTCCTCGATCGACTCGACGGTGCCGAGCTCCTCGACGATTCCGGTGAACATTCAGGTCTCCGTTCGGGGGGTCATCGTGAGGCGGACGTTCGGCTCCTCGCCGGCGATCCCGGGCAGCACGGTCACGTCGGTCACCCGGGGACGGAACGCGTCGCCGATCGTGGTGATTCCGAGATCACCCACGGCGGAGGTGCCGGCGCCGAGCAGCACCGGCGCGACGTAGGTGACGATCTCGTCGACCAGCCCCGCCCGCAGGAACGCGCCGGCGAGCGTGGGGCCGCCCTCGAGGAAGACGTGCTGGCGGTCGCGGGCGAACAGGTCGGCTAGCGCCGCGTGCGGGTCCCTCGTGCGGAGGTGGATGGTCTCGGCGGCCTCGTCGAAGACCCGCCGGCCGGGTGCCAGATCGCGCTCGCCCATCACTGCACGGAGCGGCTGCTCGGGCAGCGGGACGTCGTCGCCGTCGCGCACGGTCAGCTGCGGGTCGTCG
>JAOPXF010000243.1 GCA_025965295.1 Nocardioides sp. | reverse complement strand
GACCAGTACATCTTCTGGACCGACGGGCCCGCGTGGTCGCTCGCCGTGGAGTTCCACTTCTACGTGCTCATGGCCCTCGCCGTGCCCCTGGTGAACGGGGCGGTGCGGCGCCGGTCGACGCGCCGCGGCCGGCTCGCGGTCGCGAGCGTGCTGCCGGCGCTGAGCATCGCCGTCGGGCTGGGCTTCCTGGCCTGGGCGACGCTCACCGGGCAGGCCCTCGAGAACTGGTCGGTCTGGTTCTCGCCGCTCTCGCGAGGCGTCGACTTCGGACTCGGCATGGGCCTGGCCGTCGCGAGCGCCGCCGGCGTCCGCTTCCACGGCCGACTGCGGCTGGCCACGGCGCTGCTCGGCACCGTCGCGCTGGTCGCCCTGGTGATGGCCCGGCCGGACACGGTCGCCGGCCAGTGGTGGCACCCGCTGTACGCCGCCGCGATCGCCCTCGGCATGACCTCGATCGTGCTGCACGACGGCCCGTGGCCACGGGTGCTGGACTGGCGACCGCTCGCGCGGGTCGGCGCCCTGGGCTACGGCGTCTACCTGCTCCACGAGCCGGTGATGCGCTTCCTCGGCCATCTCGGCCTGCTGCCCGAGGCACGCCCCGGCCCGCAGTTCCTGATCACGGCGCTCCTCGTGGTCGTGCCGACGATCGCGCTGGCCTGGCTGAGCGCGCGCACCCTCGAGACGGCCGGTCTGCGGCTGCTGGCGATGACGGACCGCGACGGACGGCCGCGCGACTACTACGAGCACCTCGGCGAGGAGGACCTCTCGCCGACGGTCAGGACTCGCTCGCCAGCGCCAGCGGCAGCACCTCGCGAGCCCCGGCCCGCCTGAGCGCCCGGGCGGCCAGCGTGAGGGTCCAGCCGCTGACGACGAGGTCGTCGACGAGCAGGATCCCGGGCTGGCCGTCGAGGCCCTCGCCGGAGCCCAGCTCGAGCCGGAACCGCCGGCCCACGGCCGCGACCCGATGGGCGGAGTTGGCGGCGCCCTGCCGCGGCGCGACCGAGGGATCGACGATCGCGTAGCGACCGAGCACCGGCACCTTGAGGTAGCGGGAGAGGCCCTCGGCCAGGTCGGCGGTCAGCGTCGGCCGGGTCGCGGACTCGACGTAGACGATGCCGTCGACCGACGGGCGCCAGTCGCCGAGCACCTCGACGACCGCGCGGACCAGCGGCACCGGGACCGGACCGTCGGGGGTGCCCGGCCGGAACAGCTCGCGCAGGGCCTGGCCGTAGCCGAGGTCGGTGAGCCGGGCGACGGTGCGGCCCTCGCCGGCCCCGTCGGCGATCTTGCCCTTGAGCTCGATGCCCAGGTTGTCGAGCGCCGACGGCCACATCTTGCGCGGCTCGACGACCACGCCGGGACGTGAGAGCCGGGCGCCGGCCTCCTCGACCGCCGCGGCGGAGACGTCGGTCGACAGGTCGAGCCCGCCGCAGTTGTCGCAGCGGCCGCACTCGGTCGCCTCGGGGTCGTCGAGCTGGTCGCGGAGGAACCACATCCGGCAACGGTCGGTGCCGAGGTAGTCGATCATCGCCTGCTGCTCGCGCTCGCGCGCCTCGGCGACCCGGGCGTAGCGCTGCTCGTCGTAGGCCCACGGCCGGCCGGTCGCCTCCCAGCCGCCGCGGACGCGGCGTACGGCGCCGTCCACGTCGAGCACCTTGAGCATCGTCTCGAGGCGGGTGCGGTTGAGCTCGACGTACGACTCGAGGGCGGCCGTGCTCAGTGGGCGCCCGGCATCGGCGAGCGCCTGGATCGTCTGGCGGACGAGCTCCTCGCGGGGGAAGGCCAGGGAGGCGAAGTAGGCCCAGATGTCGCGGTCCTCGATCGCCGGGAGCAGCACGACGGTCGCGCTCTCCTGGTCCGTGGCCAGTCCGCGGCCGGCACGGCCGACCTGCTGGTAGTAGGCGACCGGTGAGGCCGGCGCACCCATGTTGACGACGAAGCCGAGCGTGGCGTCGAAGCCCATCCCGAGCGCGCTGGTCGCGACGAGCGCCTTGACCCGGCCGGCGATGAGGTCCTGCTCGAGGGCCTGCCGCTCGGTGGGGTCGGTCTGGCCGGAGTAGGCGGCGACGTCATGGCCGCGGGAGCGCAGGTAGTCGGCGATCTCCTGGGTGGCGGCCACCGTCAGGCAGTAGATGATCCCCGAGCCCGGCTGCTCGGCGAGGTGGTCGGCCAGCCAGGCCAGGCGCTGCTCGGCGGTCTTGAGCCGCACCACTCCCAGCCGGAGCGACTCGCGGTCGAGGGAGCCGCGGAGCACGAGGACGTCGGTGCCGAGCTGCTCGGCGACGTCGGCGGTCACCCGGGCGTTGGCGGTGGCGGTCGTCGCGAGCACGGGGATGCCGTCGGGCAGGTCGTCGAGCAGGATGCGGATCCGGCGGTAGTCGGGGCGGAAGTCGTGGCCCCAGTCGGAGATGCAGTGCGCCTCGTCGACCACCAGCAGGCCGCAGGTGGCCGCGAGCTTGGGCAGCACCTCGTCGCGGAAGCCGGGGTTGTTGAGCCGCTCCGGGCTGACGAGGAGCACGTCGACCTCGCCCGCGCGGATGGAGTCCTGGATCGGCTCCCAGGACTCGATGTTGGTTGAGTTGATCGTCACCGCCCGGATGCCGGCCCGCTGGGCGGCCTCGATCTGGTTGCGCATCAGCGCGAGCAGCGGCGACACGATCACGGTCGGGCCGGCCCCGGCCTCCCGGAGCAGCAGCGTGGCCACGAAGTAGACCGCGGACTTGCCCCACCCGGTGCGCTGCACGACCAGCGACCGCCGACGACCCACGGCCAGCGCCTCGATCGCGGTCCACTGGTCCTCGCGCAGGCTGACGTCGTCGCGGCCGACCAGCGCCCGCAGGTGGGCCTCGGCGCTGCGGCGTACGTCGGTGTCGGGGACGGCGCTCATGTCGCCTGTCTACCAGCGGCCATCGACGGGGTGCTCAGCCGGTCGCAGCATGGTGGGTATCTGGACCAGCCGGTCGTGCTCCTCACCCATGTGGCGGCTCGCTCGGAGCCGCCCTGTCAGCAGGGAGCAGTCATGATCACCACCCTCCGCACCATCACGGCGGCCGGCGCCGCGGCCCTCGCCCTCGTCGGCGGCGCCGCGCTCACGGGCTCGGCCGCCACGGCCGACGACGGCGCTCACCGAATGCCGGCCAGGCCGACGGAGCGCGCACTCGTCTCCAGCTGCACCGGTGGCACGTCCGTCGCCATGTTCTCCCGCAGCATGGACTTCCAGTCGGTCACCGCCGGTGCGACCGTCGACGTCGAAGGCTCGCAGTGGCAGGTCAGGGGCCCCAAGAAGGGCTCGGACGCCGTCCTCGTCACCCTCACCTCGATGGCCTCGAGCGGCGGCGCCGGGGAGCTCACCTCGGTCGCGTTCTACAAGGACGGCGTCGGCACGAGCGAGGGCACGAAGTACTACACGTACAACGGGATCCTCGACGAGGCGTCCGTGTCGTTCTGCACGAGGATCCCGAAGGGCCAGCACACGTTGACCCTGAAGGTCATCGATGGCGGCGGCGGCGCGGCGACGCTGTACTTCCCGACCGTCACGTACCAGCGCTTCAGCTGACGATCCCGGCCGGCTCAGGTGATCGCGTTTGCCCCGCGCCGGGACGTCATACGAAGCGAGGGTCATAGCCCACGGTTCGTATGACGTCCGGCGTCGGGGTCAGGCCGTCGGGCCCTTGCTGCGTACGTCGACCACCGCACCCATCGCGTCGCGGAGCTCGGCGAGCCAGTCCTCCTCGTGCTGGCCGACCAGGCGCACGCACCAGGCCAGGGCCTCGGAGCGGGACCGGGCCACACCGGCGTCGACGAGCGTGTCGAGGACCAGCCGCTGGGGCTGCCGGAGGCGGGTCATCACCGGCGCCGCGACGTGGGTCCACAGCTCGGCGTGCTCGCCCACACGCAGGCCCCACGAGACCTTGCGCTCGAAGCGGTGCTCGGCCTCGCGGGCGATCTTCATCCGTTGCTCGCGGGTCTCCTCGCGGAACGCCTTGGCGCGACCCGCCCGGGCCTCGCCCAGCTCGGCCTCGGAGGGTACGCCGGTGCCGTCGGGGCCCTCGCCGGCCAGCTCGACGTCGGGGACGGTCAGCACGAGGGTGATCTCCTCGCGGTCGACCGTGATGTCGGCAGGCGCGGCCTGCCAGTCCTGCGGGAGGCGGCCGGCGAACCAGCCGCGCACCCGCTCCTGAGTCTCTTCTGTAATCATGTAATCGACATTACAGCGGCCTCCAAGTGGTATCACCACGGCGCCGGCGGCCTCCTCCTCCCCGACCGCT
>JAOPXF010000204.1 GCA_025965295.1 Nocardioides sp. | reverse complement strand
CGTCCGGGCCGGCGGCAGCGCCGCCCGGCGGCGCCGCAACGTGCTCGCCACGATCCTGCTCGCCAACATCGTCGTGCTCGCGCTGGCCGCGTTCGGCGTCGTCGCCTGGGGGTACGCCGCGATCCCGGGCACCCTGCTCGTGGCCTGGCTCGTCGCCTGCCGCCTGATGGTCAAGCGCGAGCGCTCCGTCCGGGTGCCCGTCTCGCGGGTGCCGGTGGCGACCCCGGAGCCCACGGTGGCCGCGACAGCCGGCGAGCCCGAGGACCTCGACGGCGCCGACCCCTCGGCCGACACCTCGACGATGGCGGTCACGATGCCCGCCGCGACGGCCGCGGCCGTCGACCCGACCCTGTGGGACCCGGTGCCCGTCACGCTCCCGACGTACGTCACCAAGCCCGCCGCCACGCGCCGCACGGTCCGCACCATCGACCTCGACGACACCGGCGTCTGGACCTCCGGCCGCTCGGAGTCCGACTCCCGGATCGCCCGCGACGCCGAGCAGGCCGAGCGCGCCGACAAGGCCGCCCGCAAGCAGGCCGGCGACGACCGCGCCGTGGGTTCCTGACCGTCGTAGCCTGACCTCATGGCCACACCGGTCCACCTCGAGGAGTCCCGCGACTTCCCGGTGAGCGTCGAGGACGCGTTCGACGTCGTCCTGCCCGCGCCGCTGCCGGGGATCTTCAACCGGCGCTACGCCGCCGTCCCGGCCGTGAAGGAGGTCCGGGACCAGGCCGGCGAATGGGGCACCGTGGGCCAGACGCGGACCATCGTGCTCGGTGACGGCGGCACCATGCGTGAGACTCTCACCAGCCTCGAGCGGCCGCACTCCTTCGGCTACACCATCTCCGACGTCACCGGGCCGATGAAGCTGCTCGCCCACTCCCTCGACGGGCGGTGGTCCTTCGAGCCGGTCGGCACCGGCGTCCGCATCACCTGGGCATGGGACCTCCGGCCCGCCAACGCGGTCGGGCGGCTGGCGATGCCCCTGTTCACGCGCTTCTGGCACGGGTACGCCCGCCGGGCGATGGAGGAGATCGGCCGGATCCTCGTGCCCTGAGGGGTTCCCGGAGTCGATTGGGAGGGGCCCGGGATCGGGTGCTAACGTTTCCCACCGCGTCCTCGGACGCATCTGGGGCTGTGGCGCAGTTGGTAGCGCGTCTCGTTCGCAATGAGAAGGTCAGGGGTTCGAATCCCCTCAGCTCCACCAGAGAGTTCTGAATCAACCCGGGACGAACTGAGTGCCAAGAGTGGTGAGAACTGCGGGTCCTACGGGGCCCGCAGTTCTCTTTCCCAGCGATGCCAGCGCGAGCTGACGGCTTCGAGGTCCTCGGCGATCAGGGCGTCGGCGGTGATGTCGACGCCGATCTGCCGGCTGGGCGTGGGCGTGGCCCGGCTCTGCGATGAGGTCGATGGGGCGTGTGCGACCTGGACAACATGCGAACCTCCTCCAGCAGGGCGGCGCCCCCGCCATGAGAATCACGCGGGCAACCCCGTCTTCTCAACTTTCGCCCTGGTGTCACGCATCAGACCTCAGAAAGGTGGACGCGGAAACATCCGGGGCGCACCCATGCTTGACGAACAGCCGTGCCGGGTGTTTTGTGGTGAACCAGATTCATTGTCCGCTCGCTCCATCGAGATCCCGAGAGGAGGTGGATGATGGTTAAGCGGTTAGTACTCCGAATCGCAGTCCGTGCGGGACTGGCGAACAAGCATCTTTCGGGCGCGTATCCCTGGAGGCATGGTGACTGCTGAGGCACAAATTCAGTAGTCGTGTGTCGTGGCCCCGGTCGATCTGGGGTCACGACACATACGTTCTTTGGAGAGGACTATGCGGGGGAGTCAAGCATCTGGTTCACGCGACCTGCCGACCACAGGCATGTCCCAGAGTCAACTGACGATTGCCTACGAGACCGATCGAATCGAGTTTTTTCGTCGCTGCGTCGCTCAGCATGGTCCACTGGTGCAACTGGGTCCGGCAACCTATTTGATAGCAGACCATTCCTACGCGATGAGCGTCTTGAAGAACACTGATGAGCAGTTCCAGATGACCCGCGTTCTGGGCAGGGAGCCGGCGCAGGGCTCCCGAGACCCCGGGCACCCCAAGTGGCTCGAGTGGCGCGACGTGATGCTGACTGCCCAAAAGAGCGACCCGGTTCTGAGCGCTCACATGGAATGGGTAGCCGGCCATGCGGATGCTTTCTGCGAACGCTGGTTGCGAGCAGGGCAGATCCACGACGTGCGGGCTGAGCTCGAATTGCTGACAGCCTCCTCGTTCGCGCGATATGCCTACGGTGAGGGCGCGGACGACGAAGTGGTCAGGCGCACGCGCGAATTCTTGACCGCTCTGCTCGTTATCATCGGTTCCCCGTTCGAGATCCCTCACAGCCTACGCTTCCTTCCGCGAAAAAGACGTTTCTTCAAGGCAAGGAAGGCGTTGGAAGAGGCCATCGGCGACGCAATCCCAATGGCCTCCGAGGCCAGTGTGGTAGGGCAAATTCGGGATTCGGGATATCCTCTCGCGCCCTTGCGGCGATACATGACGACGATGCATGCCGCCGGGACTGTGCCGACGGCCGTGCTCATGTGGGCTCTGGTAGAGCTGGGACGGCAGCCCGAGTTGGCCGATGAGCTAGCCGAAACGGGGGAGTGCGGCGACTTCGTCAAAGAAGTACTCAGGCTTTGGCCAGCCACATGGCTGATCATGCGCGAGACTCTGGAAGACGTTACTTGTGATGGACTCTCCTTTCCGGCAGGGTCCGTTGTGCTTCTGTCGCCCTTCTTTGTTCATCGGAACGCCCCATGTTTTGGCCCTGATCCGGAGGTCTTCCGCCCGGATCGGTGGATGGGGCTTCGACCACCACCCGGCAGCTACATCCCTTTCGGCGCCGGGCCAACGTGGTGCTTGGGCGGGCGGTTTGCAGAACGCGAACTGAACGCGATCGTCCCCGTCTTGGCGCGCCGACTACGGGTGGCCAGTGACACGCGTGACGTGGCATTGGACGATCGTCGGTCCCTGCAGCCAAAGCTGAAGTCACTGCGAGTGACTGCCCGCTGAGTGCGAGCAGGCGCCACGGCGATATCGGAATTGTCAGCCCCGTCGATCGACCAGCCGTGCTCGCCCTCACCGCGACATCCGGTCGCGTCGCCGCGGCACCAGTCAACGACCCAGTCAACGACCCAGCCATCGACCCAGCCACGCCTTCGACGAACTGCGAAGTCAGAACCGCGAACAGCAGGGCGCAACCTGGCTTGGCGCCCGTCCGGGCTGGGCGGCTTCAGGCGGCGCAATGGACGCAGCCCTTGACCACCGGCGGCGGGCGCTGGACCTGTGCTGGAATCGCAGGAAGCCGTGAGAGCGACTGCCTCGGTGGCCGGGTCTTCGTTACGTCGCCGGAACAGCGGGCCCCGGCCTGGTCAGCCCTCGCGGTGCGCACCGGTCGGGGAGACGACGAGCACGGGACACTCGGCGGCCCGCAGCACGGCGCGGGCGACCGGTCCGAGATGGGAGCCGACGGGGACGACCGGGTCGTGCCGGCCGACCACGACCAGGGCCGAGGACCGGGAGGCCTCCACGAGGGTGTCGCCCGGTCGGCCGTGGTGGGTCTCGATGGAGACGGGGACGTCGCCGAGGTCGCCGTGCAGCTCGTCGACGATGCCCCGGATCTCGTCGGCCACCTCGGCCGTCCAGGAGCCGCTCCCGACCCGGTCCGTCTCGAGGTCGTCGAAGAACCCCGGTGACCACCAGGTGTGCAGCACGCGCAGCGTCGTCCTCCTGGCCCGGGCCTCGACCACGGCCTGGCGCAGGATCGCGCGGGCGCGCGCCGGCACGTCCACCCCGACGGTCACACCGGTGGGGCCACCGTGGGCCCCGCGCCACTCCTCGGGCACGACGGCGACCGGGGTGTGCGCGTGGGCAGCCACGCCGCTCGACGTCGAGCGCGTCAGCACGCGCGAGAGGTGGGACAGGTCGCGTCGCTGGAGCACCACGAGCCGGCATTCCTCGCTGGCCTCGACGATGCTCCGGACGATCGGACCGCGGACCAGCCTGGTGCTCAGCTCGACGCGGCCGGCCACGACGTCGGTCGCGTGCTCGGCGGCCAGGGTCAGCGTCCCGGTCGCGATGCGCTCAGCGGTGCTGAAGTCCAGCAGCGCCGTCTCCGGGCCGGTGGGCAGCACGTGGTACGCGTGCAGCAGCACCAGCCCGGTGCCGCGGGTCTTCGCCTCGCGGACCGCGAACTCGAGCGCGGCGTCGAACTCCTTCTCGTCCCCGATGGCGAGGAGAACGGGTCTTGCGTCAGCGTCGGTCATGGTTACCTCCCAAGGTGGTGAGCCCACGCTCTCGCGTCCCCGGCCCCGCTCCTAGGGCCCAACGTCCCCCGGCGTCGGCCCTAGTCCTCTGCCTGGCCGCGGACCGCCGACAGACGCTGGAGTCGCCCGTGCTGCTCGGGGTTGGGCGCCTCGGGCGGATGCTTCCTGGACACCAGCAGCGCAACGTCGGCTCGACCCACGGCCGGGTACTTGATGATCCAGATGGTCGGCCCCGGAGGAATCCGTCGTGCAACGACCAGGCCATGCAGTTTCGCTGTTAGCAGAAAGGCCAGGTGCGCGATGGGCCGTCCGCGACCTCGTCCCGGCGATGCGCACGGCCGGAGACGCATCGAAGGCGGAGGCACGGTCTCGGCAGCCGACGCGATCGAGGTCGTCGTGAGAGCCGACGGATCCACCGACATCGAGGAAACGATGCGGGTCATCCGACGCCAACTCCGCCGCCAGGCGTTCTATTTGCCGTTGCCAGGTCGCACGCGGATGCTGAGACAGATCCGCGCCCGACCTGCTGAGAAGGGACAGCGACACCTAGTCAGTGTCTCGGCGCTGGGACGGTGCGGGGCTCGCCATGTCCTCGAAGCATCGGACTCGTGGTGGCGACCGGACGCCGCGCTGGACGATCTGGCCAACGACCGCGTCCGCAGTGCGGCCGTGCTGACCTTCGGCTGACCAGCGATCCAGGGACTGGACCGACAACCCCCCAAGGCTCTCGTCGAGGGCTGGCCCGCCGAGCCCGCGGGCGACGCAACTGTTGAGGTTGCGCGACTTCTGGCGGCGCGCCTACGTGAGGTCATGGACGGGCGCAGCGCCCCAGCGTCGGGAGAATCGCTGGCGGCGACTACGCGACTGTCTCGGCGATCCTCAACGGCAGCGCCTGGCCGGATCTGATTGCGAACGCGCTCTGACTTCAATGGAGGACGGTTGGCAGCTGAGGTCAGAGCCCTACTGGACGTCGCGCGTCCTGTTCGCGAGGCCAGGAACGACCATTGCATCGGTCTCGGGCCGTGACGTCACGCTGGTGACGAACGACTTCAGCCAGGCCCGCGCACGTCGCGCCGGGCTCGAAGCAACCACGGTCGCGGCGCCGCTGTACGACGTGGACATCCGCGAGGAGGCGAGGGAAGCGGAAAGGAACCAAGAGGCGCAGGACGCTGCCGACATGAGGGCTGCTCAGGAGTCGGAAGGGGGTAGGCGGAAGGAGCGCCGAGCAAAGCCGGGCGGCTCCAGCCCCATCGCTGACGCGGACCGCCTTGAGGAATGACCGGCTCACCGTCCTCGATGAACGCATCTGACCCGCTCCCGAGCGCGTGCACGGCACCCGCACTGCTTGGATCTACTCCTGGATCGAGGGTGTGATTCGTCCGATGGTTGGGCTTGGATGTCGTAGCAGTCGTTCGAGCACCTGGCCGAGCGCGAGGTGACGGGCCATATGGCGTCTCCAGATGAGGGGCGGTTTCTCGAGTTCCAGAGGTCCTAGAGACACTCAGTCCTCGATGTCCGGATGCAAGCGGCCTGCATAACGTGGCGAGCCGAGATGTCGGCATGATGCCCGGCCATGGGATTCTTCGCGACGCGCCATGGGATCGGACCGTTCAGCGACCCGCATCAGCGCAGGTCAAGGAGTTGTGCAACTAGCCCACCCTGTGATCTCTCAGGAGATCCCGGACAGACCGGACCCACGACTGGGTCCGGTTTCGTCGTTTGTGGGGTCGGCCGGGTGGTGGGCCGGGGGGTCGTCCTGTGCCTTGGTAGTCCTTGTTGGGGTCGATGGTCAGTTCGCGGAGAAGCTCCCCGGTGGCGGCGTCGATGATGCGGACTTCCAGGTCCTGGACGAGCAGGAGGACGTGGGTCGGCCTAGCGCTTCGAGCAAGGCGAACGCGGCGTCGCCCTCGATCTTGTAGCGGGCGAGGAGTTCGTAGAGCCAGGATCTCGAGACGCCGTACTCGGCGATGACCTCGGCCGCGCTCCGGCCTTCGATGACGACTGCGATGATGACCAGACTGGCTTTCGACACCCCGGCAGCATCGGACCAGGTGTGGTCACACCCGACGCGATGACCTGTCCGCCATGTCTTGAGAGATAAGTCCGGGATGTCCTGATGGAACACACCCTCAGGCCCACCACGTGCGATGTCCCGCGACACCATTGACAGGGTTGCGGGACATCGTTGACTTCAGCTCACGCTGATGAAGAGCGGTGCTGCGAGGTCGACAGCTCAGCGGTCGGCGCGAGAGATCTGGACGAGGTCAGCAGCGGAGTCATTCGCCAGCCCCGCCGCCCGTTCGAGGGCCACGCCGAGAGCCAGGTGCGCCGTGAGGACGCCCGCGAAGTGGTCACCGGCGCCGGTCGTGTCCAGGACGGGCACGGCGTGTCCGGGAACCAGGGCGACCCCCTCCTGCGCGTTCCCCACCCAGGCACCGCGGTCGCCGTCGGTGACCGCGATGCTGGAGGTCTGGGCGGCGAGGGTCTGCGCGACCCGCTCGGTGCCGCCCGAGTCTGGGGTCCCGGTGGACCGGAGGATGGCCCTGGCTTCCGCGGCGTTGAGGATGAGTGGGTCGCACCGAGCGAGCACTGCCCGGGGGATCGACCTGACCGGGCTCGGGTTCAGGACGAACCGGACACCGTTCGCCAGTGACCACGAGGCCACCTGCTCCACCACCTCGAACGGGATCTCCAGCTGGGTCAGCACCGCGCCCGGGCGGATGGCGTCCAGTGCCCGCAGGACGTGGGCGCCGTCGAGCGCGCCATTGGCCAGCGGCCCGACGACGATGCAGTTCTCCCCGTCGGCCGCCACGGAGATGAAGGCGCGGCCGGTGGGCAGGCTGCTGTGCTGCAGGTGACGTGTGTCAACCCCGGCTCGTTCGAGGGTCCGTTCGAGGAGGTCCCCGGCCGGGTCCCTGCCGAGACAGCCGACGAAGCTGGCGGCGGCGTACGGCGCAGCGGCGACGGCCTGGTTCAGTCCCTTGCCGCCGGAGACCTCACTGAGCTGCTCGCCGAGCACGGTCTCGCCGGGCCCGGGCAGGCGATCGACGGTCATCACGACGTCGAGGTTGGCCGATCCCACGACCGCGAGGCGGGCTGCGCTCACGGGCTCACTCCTCCGGGTAACGCAGACCGATGCGCCTGCGGACCACGTCCATCGTGGCCATGACGGCCACCGAGTCGGCAGGAGACATCAGGGCGCTGACCGTGGCGCCGAGACCGAGCAGCCGCTCGACCTCGGCGGCCTGGAACTGCATGCCGCGCCCGGTGACCGCCTCCTCGAAATGGTCCGTCGGCTGGTTGCCACTGTCATAGAGGGTGACCGGCGCAGGTGCGTACCAGGTGGCGTCGATCTCGATGCGCCCCTCGGTGCCGAGGATGGTGGCGCGGTTCGGTCCCCGGGTCTCGGACGAGGAGAAGGAGGTCGAGACCGCTCCGCTGGCATGTCGCAGCACGGTGGCGACCGAGCCGTCCACGCCTGTTGGCTTGAACGTCGCGACTGCGTGCACCTCGTGCACGGGACCGAGGAGGTCGTGGGCGAACGAGATCGGGTAGACCCCGAGATCGAGCAACGTCCCGCCGGCCAGCGCCGGGTCGTTGAGCCGGTGGGTGTCGTCGAGGGGAAGAGACTGTGTGTGGTCGGCGTGGAGGGAGCGGACCTCCCCGATCCGCCCGGCCCGGATCCACGACCGGATTTCTCGCATGTGCGGCAGGAAGCGTGTCCACATGGCCTCCATGACCAGCAGGCCCTGGGCGGCGGCGAGGTCGACGACCTCCCGGGCCTGGGCCACGTTCAGGGTGAAGGCCTTCTCGACCAGGACGTGCTTGCCGGCCTGGAGTGCGAGAACCGCGTTCGCCGCATGGAAGTTGTGGGGAGTCGCGATGTACACGACGTCGACTCCCGGGTCGGCCACGAGCTCCTCGTAGGAGCCGTGGGCGCGTGGGATGCCACAGGCGTCCGCGAATGAGCTCGCCGAGGCTGCCGACCGCGAGCCGACGGCGTGGACCCGGTGCCCGTGGGCGAGCAGGTCCCGGGTGAAGAGTCGCGCGATGCCGCCCGTGGCCAGGATTCCCCACCCGACCGCGCCTTCGGAGCGGGGCGGCGGCCCGGAGGCGGATGTCATGTCTGAGCCCCGTAGTCGAGCACGACCTGGAGGGCGGGCTCGGTGACGACGTCGAGCATCTCGAACGCGGCCGCGGCGTCCTCGGCGGGGAACGTGTGCGTGACGAGGTCGGTCAGTCGCAACCTACCGTCGAGCTCCAGGTCCAGGACTGTCCGCGACATCCGCAGCTCGTCCCATCGGTGTTGCAGCGCCGGGGCCACCCCCGAGATCTGCGAGCCGATGACGGAGATCCGGTTGTGGTGGAACTCCTCGCCCAGCCGGACGGGTGTGGCGGGCCCCTGGAAGAATCCGCTGACCACGACCCGCGAGCTGTACGCCGCGGCGCGCACGGCCTCATGAAGGGCCTGGTAGCTACCGCTCATCTCGATCACCACGTCGGCACCGCGGTTCTCGGTGACCGCGCGCACGGTCTCGGCGATGTCGTCGCCGGCCGGGTCCAGCGCCAGCGTCGCTCCGAGCTCGAGGGCGAGCGCCCGGCGCCGCGGCTCGAGGTCGGCGACGATCACCCGGGCCCCGTTCAGGCGGGCCAGCTGGGCGACGATCTGGCCCGGGACCCCGGCACCGAACACGACCACGGTCTCGCCGACGTGGATGTCGGCGTCGAGGATGGCGTTGAGGGCGATGGCACCGATCTTCGCGAAGACTCCCGCAAGGGGCCGGGAGCCCTCGGCCAGGATCCTGGGCCTGACCCAGTCCGCCGGGCGGACGACCGAGGAGCGGTGTCCCCAGGTTCCCCAGACCAGCGCACCCACCAGAGCCTGGTCGACGTCGGATCCTGCTGAGCGGACGATCCCGACCTCCTCATAACCCCACCCGTCGAGAGGATAGGCGTGCGTGGACTCGCCCGGGACGAACAGTCGACGCTCGGCGTCCCACTCGTTGCTGAGGTAGGGGTTGCTGCCCCGGTAGGCGGTCAGCTCGGTGCCCGCGGAGATGCCGGAGTAGAGGGTGTCGACGCGGACCTCGTGGGCGCCGACGGGCGGGTCCTCGAGCTCGACCACCTCGACGTGGCGGGGTGAGGTGAAGCGAACCACTCTGGCCACGGCTACCTGCTCTCGGTCGGGTGCGGGTGCGGGACGAGGCGCAGAACTGCGGCCTGCTCCGGGTACAGCATGGGCGCCTGCAGGCCGACCGAGGCGAGGGTCCGGCCGGTCACACACGTGGACTCGCTCCACCACGCAGGTGGCCCGGCAGCATTGCGCACCAGGGCCGACGCGGAGAGCTGGACGGGCTCGATGCGGTAGAGCAGATCCGGGTCGAGACCGGGCAGCGGTATCCGCCCGGGCTGCGCGGCGACGCCGGTGTCGAGCGCGACGAGGGCGAACAGCGCCCGCGACCGGTCAGGGCTGACGACGCCGTGGGCCCAGTAGGAGGCGTCGGGAAGGTCGCAGTGGACGGAGGTGCCGGTGTGGATGAGCTCGCGCTCGTCCTTGTAGAGGCTCACCCACTGGGTGAGCTCGGTGAGCTCGTCCTCGCTCGCCGTGCGCAGGTCCCACTCGATGCCGAAGTGTCCGAACAGGGCCGTGGCCGCCCGGAAGGCGAGCGAGTGGGTGCGGTGCGTGGTGTGTGCCGTCGCCGAGCCCACGTGAGAGCCCACGAGCTCAGGAGGAAGGAGCAGGCCGGTCCATCGCTGGATCTGCTGGCGCTCGAGCGGATCGATGCAGTCGCTGGCCCAGACCCGGTCCGTGCGTCGGAGCACTTCGAGGTCGATGCGTCCTCCACCGGACGAACAGGACTCGATCTCGAGGGAGGGGTGGCGCAGTCGCAGCTCGTCCATCAGCGCATAGACCGCAAGCGTCTGCGCATGTACCCGCGGCCGCCCGGTCGTGCGGTCACCGGCCTCAGCGAGGTCGCGGTTGTGGTCCCACTTGACGTAGTCGATCTCGTGCTCGGCGATGATCTTGCTCATCGCTTCGAGGACGTGGTCGAAGGCCTCCGGCACCGTCAGGTTCAGCACCTGCTGGGATCGCCCACGCAGCGGAAGCCGCTCGCCGGGCGCGAGGATCCATTCCGGGTGCGCTCGCGCCAGGTCGGAGTCCTCGTTGACCATCTCCGGCTCGAACCAGAGACCGAAGTCCATCCCGAGACGGCGCACGGCTGCCACCAGGGGGCCCAGGCCCTCGGGCCACACGTCGGGGTCGACCTCCCAGTCGCCCAGGCCGGCGCGGTCGTCGCGCCGTTGCTTGAACCAGCCGTCGTCGAGGACGAAACGCTCGGCACCGACGTCTGCCCCCAGCTCGGCGAGCCTGGTCAGCGCGGCCAGGTCGTGGTCGAAGTAGACGGCCTCCCAGGTGTTGAGCACCACCGGACGAGGCGAGGTCGGGTGTGTCGGCCGGCTTCGCAGCTGGGTGTGGAACGCCGCGGCGATGGCGTCGAGGCCCTCGCCGTAGGCCCCGTAGAGCCACGGTGTCGTGTACGTCGCGCCGGGCTCGAGCAGGATCTCCCCGGGCAGCAGCACCTCTCCGCCGCCGAGCGTCCGGACCCCGCTGAGCCCGAGCTCGGCGTACGTCGCGTGGTTGCCGCTCCATGCGGTGTGCACCGCCCACACCTGGCCGCTGCGGAAGCCGAAGCCGGGGGTGCCGGCCGCGAGCAGCACGGTGGCATCGGACCCGGTGCGTCCGCGACGGCCCTCGCGCAGGTGGGTGCCGACCACGAAGGGGTGACGTTGCGGCGCTCGCTCGCGTAGATGTCGACCCGCGAAGTCCAGCAGCTCCCCTGCCTGTGCGGGCACCGGCAGCGCCAACCGGACAGCATCGAGCGTGTAGGAGCCGGCGGGGGCGATGTTGGTGAGGCCGGCCGCAAGTCGCAGCAGCCCGGAAGGGTGTAGCTCGATCGTGGTCACCAGGGCCAGGGCCGCGGATTCGTCCACCGCGCTGGCCACGACACCCTGGACCCCGCCGGGCTCGCCGACGAGTCGGCTCCCGGTGGCGGTGAAGTGGGTGGAGAAGCGGGTGCCGTTGCGATGACCCTCGAGGCCCGGTGATCCCATCCAGCCCGAGGACTGCTGGGGCAGGACCCCAGGAGCCCCGGCGCCGGCCAACCCGTCGGCCCCCTGCGGCACCTCGGTGAACGACTGGAGGTAGGACCCGTCCGTCTCCGAGACCGGCCCACCCCAGTGCAGGATGCGGGGGACGCCGGTGCCGAGGTCGACCACCACGCAGACGTCGCCGCTCTGCAGCAGCAGCGACCCGGGGGCACTCGTCGCCGACGGTAGAGTGCCGACCGGCACGTCAGGATTCACCCGGCATATACTTTCGGAGTGAAAGTATTCCCGTCAAGTAGGGACCTTCTCTGAGCATCCCCTCGCTGTCAGCTCCGTCCCGCGCCGCGGCCCATGAGATCCTGCTGCACGGGGCTCAGTCACGTGCACAGCTGGCCACGAAGCTCGGCCTCTCCGCCCCCACCCTCACGCGTGCCGTCAAGCCGCTGCTGGCTGCCGGCATCCTCGAGGAGTCCGAAGCGGTGCGCACGCCCGGTCGGGGGCGGTCCTCGCTGCCCCTGGACGTGGTGCCCGGCCGCTACCGCTTCATCGGGGTGAAGCTGACCGAGGAGTCCGTCTACGCCGTGATCACGGACCTGCGGGCGAACGTGCTCGAAAGGGAGGTCGTGGCCCTGGAGTCGCTCCAGGTGGCCGACGTGGTGGCGCTGGTGAGCCGGATCGTCACGAGCTTCCAGGAGCGGAGCGACCTCCCGGTCAGCGCGGTCGGCGTGACCGTCGGCGGCCAGGTGGAGGCGGGCGAGGTGGTGGCGGACTCGCCCTTCCTGCACTGGCACGAGATCCCCTTCCGGGCGCTGTTGAGGGAGGCGCTGGGCACTCCTGTCCATCTGGACAACGACGTCGTCGGGCTCACCAGGGCCCAGCACTGGTTCGGTCACGGCCGCGGCTTCGAGAACTTCGCCCTGCTCACGATCGGGGCCGGCATCGGCTACGGCCTGGTCATCAACGACGCGATGGTGCCCACCTCCATCCACCCGGTCAGCCACTTCCCGGTCAACCCGGGAGGGCCGCTGTGTCCCTTGGGCCACCGGGGATGCGCCACCGCTTACATGTCGATCCCCTCCATCGTGTCGGCTGCGTCGGTCGGCCACGGCCGGAGTCTCGGCTTCGAGGAAGTGCTCGAGCTGGCCAAGGGGCAAGACCCCGTTGCCCGGCGGGTGGTGCGCGAGGCCGCTCTCGCGCTGGGGCGCACGGCCGCGGCGATCAGCTCGCTGACAGGGGTCGAGCGCATCATCCTGTCCGGCGAGGGCGTGCACCTGGCCGACGTCGCACGGGCGGACCTCGATGAAGGGCTCAGCGACTACGGGGGCGCGCACGACCCGCACCCGCAGCCGATCGTGCGGCCCATGGACTTCGTCGAATGGGCGCGCGGCGCCGCGGTCATCGCCATCCACGCCGAGTTCCCCGAAGGGATCCGGGCACGTCCTTGACAGTTATCCTTTCGTGCTGAAACTATATCGACGCCATGGACACGGCGGGCGACTGCCGGTCACAACTTCCGCGTTCGACCGCTTCGGGCCTTGTGCGATCAGAACGGGCACGATCGATTCGAGGGATTTCGATGAAACGCTCACTCCTCGCCGGGTCGGTGGCCGCCGCGGCCCTGAGCCTGGCCGTTGCCGGCTGCACGGGACAAGCACCCAAGTCGGACGGCAACGACGGCGACTCGCAGACGATCAAGTACCTGATCGAGGAGCCGGAGGACGCGGCAGCGCTCGACGCCCTCAAGAAGCACATCGGAGAGTTCGAGAAGGAGTCGGGCATCACCGTCGAGGTGGACACCCTGCCCTTCGACACCATGCGCACCGTGCTCCAGACCCAGCTGCGCTCGGGCGACGGCCCGGACGTCTTCGGCTGGGGCTCCGGCCCCGGGTTCGGTGGCGCCCTCGCCAAGGCCGGTCTGGTGCAGGACCTCACGGACGCCTATGCCAAGTACGACTGGCAGGTCTTCGACTCCGCCAAGGAACGCGTCACGGTGGACGGAAAGCTGTACGGCGTCCCCGGCGAGCTCGAGACGATCGGGATCTTCTACAACAAGGACCTCTTCGCCAAGCTCGGCATCGACGAGCCGCAGAGCATCGGCGACCTCGAGGCGGCCGCCTCGACCATCAGCGACGCAGGGAAGATCCCTCTCGCTGTCGGTGACAAGGAGGGCTGGGAGGGTGGCCACTTGCTGAGCATGGCGCTGTCCAGCGCGGTCGGCTCCAGTGGCATGGAGGCCCTCTTCGCCGGCGACGCGTCATGGGACTCACCCGAGGTGGTCTCGGCCCTGGACTTCTGGGCGAAGTTCAACGACGAGGGCTACCTGCCTGAGTCGCCCACCTCGGTGGACTACGACAACTCCATCGCCCTCTACTACTCCCAGGACGCCGCGATGATCCCCACCGGTAGCTGGCTGGTGGGCGAGATCGACGACAACGCCGACTTCGAGACCGGTTACATCCCCTTCCCGGCTCCCGATGGGCCGGGCATCTTCGCCGGTGGCCTGGGCTCGGGTCCGTACATCTCCGCAGGCACCTCGAAGACGGATGCGGCCCTGAAGTTCGTGAACTTCCTGGCCTCGCCCGAGCACGGGGCCTGGACGGTGGAGAACTTCCACACGATCCCGCCGATGCCGCTGGACACCGCCAAGCTCGACGTCTCGCCGCTCTTCAGGCAGGTTCTGGACGACACGGCCGCGCTCGCCGACGGAGGAGCCGGTGACTTCGGCTACAACATCGACGTCCTCACGAGCGACGCGTTCAACGAGGCCCTGTACGACGGGGTCCAGGCAGTCCTCACCGGTCAGAAGACCGCGGAGGAAGTCGCGAGCGACCTCGAGGCTGCGGCCCAGAAGTGAGCCGGAGCCTCCGGAGGCTGACGTGATGGCGACGGGGTCGGTGCCGGCTCCGCCAGCGGCGGTTGCCCCACCCAAGCGACGTACTCGTGCGATCGCGTCCCAGGCCCCGCCCGCCACCAGGCGGGCCCAGGCCCGGCTGGGCATCCTGCTCGCAGCCCCGCTCGTCGTGATCGTGCTCGTCTTCCTGCTGTTCCCGATGGCCAACGCCGTCTACTACGTCTTCGTCGACTTCAACGGCATCAACCCGTCGCCGCCCTGGGTGGGAGTCGACAACTTCACCGAGCTGGCCAAGGACCCGAACGTCTGGGCGGCCTTCAAGAACAACGTCATCTGGATCGTGATCGGCACGATCGCTCCGCTGGTCATCGGGCTCGCCTACGCCCTCCTGGTGTGGGGCGTGCAACGAGGGAGCGTGGTGTACCGGACGGCCCTCTTCCTGCCGTTCGTCCTTCCCCAGGTCGCTGTCGGCGTCGTCTGGGGATGGATCTACGAGCCCTCCCGGGGTTGGTTGAACCAGGTCC
>JAOPXF010000177.1 GCA_025965295.1 Nocardioides sp. | reverse complement strand
CGATGGACCTCGGCGCGCCGGTGATGGAGCAGCTCGTGCTGGCCCGGCTGCTCTCGGACGGCGGCGCCGTGCTCGCCGAGCGCCGGCTGCGGCTGCGCGAGCAGCGCGACCGGCTCGCGGCGGCCTTCGCCGAGCACCTGCCGGAGTGGCGCTTCCGGCTGCCGACCGGCGGCCTCGCGCTGTGGCTCGAGCTGCCGCTCCCGCTCGCCACCGCGGTCACCGCCGAGGCCGAGCGGCTCGGCGTCATCGTCGCCCCCGGCCCGGTCTTCGCCGTCGAGGGCGGGCTCGACCACTTCCTGCGGGTGCCGTGGACGCGTCCCGGTGATGAGCTGGACGAGGCCGTGCGGCGGCTGGCCGCCGCGTGGGCTGTGGTGCGGGAGCGTCAGGATCTTGGCGCCCGGGGGCCGCGGCGGGTGATGGTGGCGTGACGGTCTCTTGCCGCGTCACTCCACCGCCTGTCGGCCACCGCTTGCCCGGGTGCGGTGACTGGATATCCGTCTGAACGCGGAAACGTGACCTGTGAGACTGGGTGCTGGAGTTCGAGCGGACCCAAACGTTCGTCCGCGATCGGGTCCCGGATGGCTCCCGGATCATCGACATCGGTGGATCGTCCGGGGTGCACGCCGCGGCCCTGGCACAGCGAGGGGACCGTGTCGTGCTCATTGATCCCGTGCCCAGACATGTTGGGCTGCCAACGCCAATGGGACCTTCGAGCTCGGGCTTGGCCACGCTCGGATGCTGCCGGCGCTCGACGACAGCTTCGACGCCGCTCTGCTTCTCGGTCCGCTGTACCACTTGGTCGAACGTCGCGACCGGCTGCGGGCATGGGCCGAGGCGATCCGGGTGGTGCGTCCCGGCGGCTGGGTGTTCGCTGCGGGCATCTCGCGGCTGTCGGCCATGGCTTGGGTCACGGTCATCGCGCCAGCGGTGGACCGGGCCACCAGTGGCGCAGCGGCGCCCAGGTCGCCCTTGCCGGAGAAGTGGAGGCGGCTGATCGAAGAAGGAGCGGGCGAGCTCGGTCCCATCGGCTTCCCCGGCGGCCATTTCCATCTGGCCGACGATCTGGAAGCGGAAGCCCCCGAGGCCGGGCTAGAAGACGTACGGGTCCTCGGACTCGAAGGACCCGGCAGCCAGGCGATCGAGATCAGCCGTTCGCACGACCATCTGCAGATCGCTGCCGTCAAGACCTTGGCAGAGGCTTACGAGTCGCAGCCGGGACTCCGCGACCTCAGCCCCCACCTCCTCGCCATGGGCCGCACCCCAAGCACCAGCGCGTGACCCGGCCGTAGGGCGCTTCATCCCGCGAGTGCCCTATCCCGACAGTTCGGCCCGGGCGGCAGCCTCGCTCCTCAACAGCAGTCTGAAGTACGACCTTGTCCGCGCAACTCTGCCTACTGCTGTTTGCGCGGCCTCGCGGACTCTCTGCCCTATGTACTCATCTGCCGACGATGAGCGAGTGTTCGGTGTGCTGCCGGAGACCCGGCCCGACGCCGGCTCGGCCCCGTACATGCGTTGGCGTTAGCTGCCCGGTTTCTTCGCATGCCGTTCAGGCGCGGCAAAGAACGGACGGCGCCTCCAGGAGTGTCAGGGCGGGCTGGGCCGCGGGCTGCACAGGATCCGTAGCGCGATCTGCCCGTCGAACGCGACGGCTTCGGGCAAGGCGCGCCAGGCAGGGTGATCCAGTGGCAGAGCCGCGTCTAGCACGGCGAGGCGCTTGCGGTCGGACCCAACGAGGTTCTCCCTCTCGACGAACGGGTTGTCAACGCACCCCAGGAGGGCGGCCGCATCGGACAGGTGCCGGTCAGGGTCGCGAGAGTCGGTGGTGTACGCGGCAGACTTCAAGATCACCGCCCCGAGAGGGCGCGGGACCGAGATGATGGTGGGCGCGCCAGGGGTGATCTCAAGGCGCGCGTTGACGGTGCGGCGCAGGGCCTGGGTGCCGCCTTCGATCTGGACCATGTCGCGGCCGCGGAGTTGCTCGATGACGCGGGGGGCCGGGTGGTCGGCTACGAGTACGTCGACGATCTCCTCGTCCGCTGCTCCTGCAACCAGGTCGACGCGGCTGGTGCCGCGCACGAATCGGTGGGCGGTGTTGTTTCTGGGGTCGAACGAGTCCTGGAGTCGGTAGCCGATCGACTCCAGCGCAGCGGCCGTCTTCGCTGGGACGCCCCGACTGGTCTCGATGTGGATCACGACGTCGACATCGTTGGTCGCTCGTACGATGCCAAAGCCGTGGTGGATCGAGTGCAACTGGGTCATCAGACCACCGACGAGCGTCCACTTGTCGGCCGGGAGAGCGAGGGCCAGTTCGGCCACGTTCGGCCACGGGTCCGGCCAGCCGCCGACCACAACGACGTCGATGGTCGGCCGGTCATGCTTATCTTCACGATCATCATGCTGATCGTCGTGATCCTGCTCGTCGGTCATCGGCGGTACGCGTCCAGTGTCGCGGACAACGCCCGCTCCCCCAGTCCCCGGGTGCGCGGGTCGGTCGAGGTCGCGGCGTCGAGAGCTGTGAGGGTCACCTCGGCGGCGAGTTCCTCGACGATGGCGATGGGGAACCCGGTGACGCGCAGGGTCACCGATCCGTCCGGATCCTCGCGCAAATGGAAGGAGTCCGTGACGTACTCGAAGGAGGAGACCGAGAGGTAGCCGTCGACACGCTCGCCAGTCGCTGCGGTCAAGCCCAAGATGGTCATGTCGGGGATGACGAGGCGCTCGGGGAGCATACCGATAGCCGACCGGTGCCCGGTATAGGTGCGAACCACGGCACGGCCGCGGGTGCGGGCAATCAGGTCGCCGGGGTCGGCGATCTGGCGCAGGTCGCTGCGCAGCCGCGAGGCCTGGGCCGGGCCGAGCCAGTCCGGGTAGGTACCGGCCAGCATCGCGATCGCTCCCCAGGCGGTGTGCTCAGCCCATGCGCGGGTACGACTGGTGGGGTTAGCGGCGAGGTAGCGGTCGATGGAGTGTCGGTCGACGACACCACGGGCCAGGCGCGTCACAGCCCCCGCGTCGGCAAGACGACGCAGGTGCTGGACGGACACCCCGAGCAGGCGCGCCGCCTCCTCGGTAGTGACGAAATCTCCATGGCTGCTCATACGGTAAATGTTCCATTTCGAAGGTAATCCGTAAACCCCAGGTGGGCGGGCACAGGGCGGGGGCTCCGGCTGAGCGAAGAACGGGTCTGCTGTGACAGGACTTCGGGTCGCCAAGTCGCAGCATGAACGGGACTGCTGCACGAACCGGTGACAGGCTGACCTGCGTCTAACCGCCGCGAAGACCCGGCTCGAGAACCAGCGCACCGACGCCGTCAGGCAGCGGGCTCGTACTCCAGCCGCATCGGCGTGTGCCAGAGCTCGATGACGAGTGGTTTCCTGGGGCTGCCGGGGATGCGGCGGGTGCCGGTGTGGTCGACGAGGTAGAACGCGCCGTGGGGGTCGCGCCAGACGTAGATGCCGGGGAAGGGTTGTTTGACCTGCCATCGGCCGTGGGTCTTGATGCGGTGGTGGCGGGTGGTCATGGGGCCGTAGTTGCCCACGCCTGAGACACCGCCGTCGTCGTGGGGGACGGTGTGGTCGACCTGCATCGTGCAGCTGGTGCAGGAGGCGTAGGGGAAGGTGTCGGCCGGCGTCATCAGATGCACTGCCCTTCGATGTCGTTCCGTGATCTCGTAGGAGTCGACCGGTGCCTGTCCTGCGAGGTCGAGGA
>JAOPXF010000149.1 GCA_025965295.1 Nocardioides sp. | reverse complement strand
CCCCACGGCGTGCGCCGCGCAGGCGATGCCGGTGAGCAGCAGCCCGAGCCGGCCGAAGAGGGCCGTACGACGCGTGGCCTCGGCCACCGTCGCCGGGTCGCGCCCGCCGGTGGCGACCGCGACGCTGCCCGGGGTGGTGGCGGCCGTGGCCTCGGCCCCGACCGGCACGTGGCGCAGCGCGCTCCACTCGACGAGGTGGGCGAGCAGCGCGAGGAAGTACACGACTCCGCAGGCCGCCACGGCCTGGTTGCTCAGCGTCTCCCATGCGGCGTCGGTCACGACTTCTCCTCCGGCTTGCTGGTCTGCCCGCTCTGCGGGCTCTGCGGCGCGCCCGGCAGGGCGGCCATGATCTCGGCGATGACGACGGCGACGTCCCCGCCACCGGAACGATCGAGGGCCGCCACCTCGACCAGTGTGACCCCACCCTCCTCGCGGGCGCGCACCCACACCCGCCGCGGCCGGATGAACAGCGAGCCGAGCAGGCCGATGAGGGCGAGCACCACGCCGCCGAGCGCGATCCGCTTGCCCGGCGTCTGGCTGATCTGGATCTTGTTCCAGCGCTCCACACGGTCGAAGCTCACCGTGCCGAGCCCGTTGGGCAGCTTGACGCTCTCGCCGGGCTGGAGGTCGACGCGGAACATCGACCCGTCCTTCTTCTTCAGCAGCGTGGTGTTCGACTTGTCGAGCGCGTAGACCGACTGCGCGGTCCCGTTGTCCATGCCGAGATCGCCGGTGTAGACGAGCATCGAGATGGCCGGGTTGAGGGCGTTGCCGAAGGCGGAGTAGGGGCCGGTTGCGTCGGTGAACGCGTACGTCGGGTAGAACTCGCCCTCGAGCCCGATCTGGGTCGGCTCCGCGTCGGGGGCCTTGACCACGCCGAAGGACCGGAACGTCTGATCGGTCGGCAGGAAGATCGTGGGCCCGCTGTAGACCTTGTCGCCGTTGCCGTCGCGGATCGTGATGACCGGTGCGTAGCCGTGCCCGATCAGGAACACCTCGGTGTCACCGACGGTGAGCGGGTGGTTGACCTGGAGGTCGTACGTCTTCTCCGGCGACGTGGGTGACTCCCGGTAGGTCAGCTGCGAGTTGAAGGCGCGCGCCATGCCCTTGCGCGGCCCCGACGTGAGCCAGTCGACGTCGAAGTCGTCGATGTGGAACGAGAACGGCTCCATGTCCGCGGCCTTGAAGAGGCTGCCCGGCACGAAGTCGTCGTACTGCGTGAGGTTGTTGGAGAAGCCGTTGCCCACCACCAGGATCACGCCGCCCTTGTAGCCGAACAGCCCACCCAGTGCGAAGCCCACGAGCACGACCAGAACCGAGAGGTGGAAGAGCAGGTTGCCGGCCTCGCGCAGGTAGCCCTTCTCGGCCGACACGGCCCCGTCGCTCTCGAGGACCCGGTAGCGCCGCGACCTGAGCGCCCTCGTCGCCCCCTCGACGACGTCGGCCGCCGGCACGTCGGTCTCGTACGACGCGTGGTCCGGGAGGCGGAGCAGGTTGCGGGGGGCGGCGGGCGGAAGGGCCCGCAGGGCGCGCCAGTAGACGAACGTGCGAGGCACGATGCAGCCCACGAGCGAGATCATCAGCAGGATGTAGATCGCCGAGAACCACGCGGAGTCGTAGACGCCGAAGAGCCCGAGCCTCTCGTAGATCGGCGTGAGCTTGGGGTGGGCGTCCTGCCAGCGCGAGGTCTTCAGCGAGTCGACGCCGGACTGCGGGATGATCGAGCCCGGGATCGCCGCGAGCGCGAGCAGGAGCAGCAGCACCAGCGCGGTGCGCATCGACGTGAGCTGGCGCCAGGACCAGCGGGCCATCTCGCGGGCGGTGAGCTCGCCGGCGCGGCGACGGTCGCGGTCGGCGTCGCGCTCGACGGCGTCGGCGTGGCCCTGGGGGCGCTGGGACTCGGGATCGCTCATCGGTCGCTCACACGCTCGTCTCGGTGGAGCTGACCAGGTGGTACTGGATCCAGCTGACGGCCTGGTCCCACCAACCGGTGACCAGCAGGATCCCGACGACGACGAGCATCAGGCCGCCCGAGCGGGTCACCCAGACCTGGTGGCGCCGGACGAACCCGAACGCGCCGAGCGCGCGGCGGTAGGCCAGGCCGGCGGCGATGAACGGGATGCCGAGCCCAAGGGCGTAGACGGCGGAGAGCAGGGCACCCCGGGCGGCGGTGGCCTCGTTGATGGACAGCGAGGTGATCGCCGCCAGCGTGGGCCCGATGCAGGGGGTCCACCCGAGGCCGAACAGGAAGCCCAGGACCGGCGCGGCCGCCAGCCCGACGGCCGGCACGGTGTGCACCCGCCACTCCCGCTGGAGCATCGGCACCAGCCCGGCGAAGACCAGCCCGAGCCCGATCGTGAGCACCCCGAGGACCAGGGTGAGCGTGTCCCGCCAGGTCACCAGCCAGGCGCCCACGGCACCGGACAGGGTGCCGAGGGCGACGAAGACGACGGAGAAGCCGAGCACGAAGAGCACGGAGCCCAGCAGCATCCGGCCGCGGCGCTCGCCGGCGACCCCGCCGGCCAGGTCCGCACCGGAGAGCCCGGTCGCGTAGGAGAGGTAGCCCGGGAGCAGCGGGATCACACACGGGGAGAAGAACGAGACCAGCCCGGCCACCAGGGCGACCGGGATGGCCAGCACCAGCGAGCCCGAGGCGGCCGTCTCACGGAACCAGTCACCCACCGGAGGACTCCTGCCCCGGCGACGGCGCGGCGGGCTCCGGGTCACGGACGTCGGCGACGAGGTCGACGAGCGTCTGCGTCGAGGGCAGCGACCCGATGATGCTCGCCGCGACCCGGCCCTGCTCGTCTAGAACGACGAAGCTGGGGATCGAGTTGGGGGTCAGCGTGCCGGAGAAGGCGAGCAGCGCCTGGCCGTCGGGCGAGTAGAACGAGGGGTAGGGCACGTCGAAGGCGCGCACGAAGCTCGCGGCCTGGTCGACCGCAGGGTCCCGGATGTCGATGCCGACGAACGCCGCCTTGCCGTCGAGCTGGTTGGCCGCGTCGACGACGTCCGGGGCCTCGGCGCGGCACGGGGCACACCACGACCCCCAGACGACGACCACGACGGGCTTACCGCGCAGGCTCGCCAGGTCCAGCGCGTTGCCGTCCAGGTCCTCACCGGTCAGCGACACGGCGTCGCCCCGGTCGGCGACGTCCAGCTCGGTGACCGTGCCGTCGCCGGTGACGAAACCCTTGTCACCGGTGCCCTGCAGCGACGAGCAGCCAGCGGTGACCGTGACCAGCAGCGTCAGGAGCGTTGCAACCACGGACGTCGAGAACCTCATCCTCTAGGGCCTCTGCTCCTCGGCGGCGCCGCCCGCGGAGAACGGGGCGGCCTTGTCGCGCGTCGGGATCAGGTCGCCGGCCGGCTCGGAGTAGGAGACCTGGGTCAGCCGGTCGCCGACGAAGTGCAGCGAGGTGAGGGAGCACAGCGTGCACTGGCGCTTGCGCGGGTCGTGCAGGAAGGACCGCTTCTCGACGTGCAGCCGGGTCGTCCAGATCGGCAGCTGGTGGGAGACCAGCACCGCCTCGTGGCCCTCGGCCGCCTCGCGGGCGTCGTGGACGGCCGACATCATCCGGGCGACGATCTCCTTGTAGGGCTCGCCCCACGACGGCCGGAAGGGGTTCCACAGATGCCGCCACGTGGACGGCTTGCGCAGCGCGTTGTCGCCGGCGCCGAACGACAGGCCCTCGAAGACGTTCGTCGACTCGATGATCCGGGGGTCGATGACGACCTCGAGCCCACGGGCCTCCGCGAGCGGGGCTCCGGTCTCCTGCGCGCGCTCGAGCGGCGAGGAGACGAGGTGCACGATGTCGCGGTCCTTGATCGTGTCGGCCACCCGCTGGGCCATCTGCCGTCCGAGCTCGGAGAGGTGGAAGCCGTCGCGCTGACCGTAGAGAACGCCCCCGGGGTTGTGGACCTCGCCGTGCCGCAGCAGGTGGACGATCGTGTCGGGCGTCTGGCTGCTCATTCGGGGTCCCCGACGGAGCGCGAGCGCAGCGAGCGGTTTGTTGGGGTGTTCATCGAGAGTCCTCGGAGGCTTGGGCGGCCGCGCGGGCCGCCACGGGCAGGGCGTCGAGCACCGTCTGGACGGCTCGGTCGTCGTGGGCGGAGGAGAGGAACCACGTCTCGTACGCCGAGGGCGGCAGGTAGACGCCGTGGTCGAGCATGGCGTGGAAGAACGCGGCGTACGCCGCGGAGTCGGTGCCGGACGCGTCGTCGAAGTCGCGCACGGCGCCCAGGCCCGGGTCGCGGAAGAAGACGGAGAACATCGTGCCGGTCGCCTGCACGACGTGCGGCACCCCGGCGGCACCGAGGGCGTCGACGGCAGCGGCCTTGATCGTCTC
>JAOPXF010000146.1 GCA_025965295.1 Nocardioides sp. | reverse complement strand
GCCTCGACGAGGTCGAAGACCTTGGTGTCCCAGATGACGGGGTTCTGCTGGAGCTCCTCGGGGCGGTAGTAGCCCCAGGTCCAGTCGGAGAGGAGGTACTTGTTCTTGACGTTGGCGCCGATCTCCTGGAGCCCGCCGACGTCGACGCGCTGCTTGAACTCGTCGGCGGCCACCTCGAACTCGTCGAGCGAGGTGCGGGACTGGATGTTGTAGGTGCCGACGCAGATCGGCACCTCCGGCGACTCCTTGGCGGGCTTGCAGACGGATCCGGAGGCGGCCGCGGCCGGGGACGCGGAGAGCAGCGTCGAGAGCAGCCCGGCGAGGACGACCAGGACGGCTGTGACAGTTCCCGAGACAATGGGGCGGGTGATGCGTGCGAGCACGACGACTCCGTGAGTGTGAATTGGTGCACCAGTGTCGCTTGTGGTAACGACGTTCCGCAGGGTTTCGTCACGGTCGGCCTTACGGATTGGAGGAGCGGCACACCGGTCGCCACGTACAGTTTCCGACCGTGACGAGTGCCGCGCCCCGGGTGGGCCTCTCCCGGACGGCCCTGGGACGCGTCGTACCCACGGCCTGGGCGCGGGCCCGCGGTGCCGGGGGCAGGCTCGAGGACCCGGTGGTGAGCTGGTCGGCCGCCTTCGGGATCGGCCTGTTCGCGCTGCTGCTGCGGCTGTGGCACCTGGGCACGCCGCACGCCTTCGAGTTCGACGAGACGTACTACGCCAAGGACGCCTGGTCGCTGGCGCACTTCGGCTACGTCCGGGAGTACGTCGGCGGCGCCAACGACCAGATCCTCGACGGCAACACCACCCACGGGTGGAAGGACTCGCCGTCGATGATCGTGCACCCCGAGGCCGGCAAGTGGCTGATCGCGCTCGGGGAGAAGGCCTTCGGGATGGACCCCTTCGGCTGGCGGATCGCCTCGGCGGTGGTCGGCTCGCTGATGATCGTGGTGATGTGCCGGCTCGGTCGCAGGCTCACCGGCTCGACCGCCCTCGGCTGTGTCGCCGGCCTGCTGCTCAGCCTCGACGGCCTCCAGTTCGTGCTCTCCCGGCTGGCCCTGCTCGACATCTTCGTCGCCTTCTGGACGCTGTGCGCGGTGTCCTGCCTGGTCAACGACCGCCTCTGGCACCGCGCGAAGATGGCCCGGCTGACGCCCGAGCCCGTGACGGACTCGCGGTCCTGGGGGCCGGTGCGCGCCCTGCTGTTCCGCCCCTGGCTGCTGCTCTCCGGGATCTGCTGGGGCCTGGCGATCGGGACCAAGTGGGAGGCGCTCTACCCGCTGGCCGCCTTCGGCATCCTCACCTGGCTCTGGAGCGCCGGCGCCCGCCGCTCGTTCGGTGTCCGCTGGCCGATCGTGAAGTCGGCGGTGGCCGACGGCATCCCCGCCTTCGCGCACCTCGTGCTGGTGGCGCTCGTCGTCTACCTCGCGACGTGGACGGGCTGGCTGATCCACGCCCAGCAGTACGAGACGCACCTGTCGGCCACGCAGTACACGCACTACAACGGCGGCAAGGACTGGCCGACCCGCAACGAGCCGGACGCCCACGGCCTGGGCGAGGTCAAGCAGACGCTCACGTCGTTCCTGCACTACCAGCACGACGTCTTCATCTTCCACACCCAGTTCCTCAACGACGCCACCCACACCTACGCCTCGAAGCCGTCCGGGTGGCTGTTCATCAACCGGCCGGTGGGGGTCGATGCCGACGTGGACATCAAGCCCGGCACCCGTGGCTGCGACGCACCCGCCGACAGCACCTGCCTGCGCCAGGTGCTGCTGATCGGCAACCCGGTGATCTGGTGGGGCGGGATCGGCGCTCTGCTCTTCGCCGGGGCGATGTGGGTCGGCGCGCGGGACTGGCGCTTCGGGGTCACGATCGTCGGGACCGCGTCGACGTGGCTGCCCTGGCTGCAGTACGACGACCGGCCGATCTTCATCTTCTACGCCGTCGTCACGCTGCCGTTCATCGTGCTCGCGCTGACCTTGACCATGGGCAAGGTCATCGGCTCGTCACCACTACCCAGCCCGCGGCGTACGGCGGGCGTGATCGCCGCGGGCTCGTTCTTCGTGCTGGCGCTCGTCAACTTCGCGTGGTTCTGGCCGATCTGGACCGACCAGATGCTCACGCACTCCGAGTGGCTGGACCGGATCTGGTTCGAGCGCTGGATCTGAGTCCTAGCCCTTGTTGCTCAGGATGGTCCCGACCGCCTCGCCCCGGCCGTCGATGATCGTGGTGTTGACCGGGTTCTTCAGCCGGAGCGTGAAGGTCTCGTCGTCCTCGGGGTTCTGCTTCTTCTTGTCCGGGAAGAGCTCGACCAGGACGGCGTTGCTCGACAGGTCGTTGTCGTAGAGCCCGCTGTCGTCGACCCAGAAGTCCTTGCCCTCGACGGCCGTGTCGCCGTTGTCCTTGACGACCTCGACGCCGGCGTACCCGTGGGCGACGTCGCCGGTCAGCGCGAACGACATGACCGGGTGGTGGCCGTTGGCCCACTTCTGGTCGTGGGACTTCGCGGTGTCCTCGAAGCCGACCGTGCCGT
This sequence comes from Nocardioides sp., assembly GCA_025965295.1. Lineage (GTDB taxonomy): Bacteria > Actinomycetota > Actinomycetes > Propionibacteriales > Nocardioidaceae > Nocardioides. The sequence goes on along the minus strand of JAOPXF010000146.1, from coordinate 1,671 downwards.
TCGTGGGCGCGTATCCGTCGGGCGGGGTCGGCGAGGTGTACGTCGCGATCGCCGGGAAGTGGTCGGACTGCCTGATGCTCCGCACGATGCTCGTCGTCTCGGCGGTCCGGGTCGTCCACACCTGGTCGATGAGCGCGTCGGAGTGGGTGCCGTACGACTTCTTCAGGTAGGGGCTGCCCTTCCACATCGACGTGAGGCCGATGGCGCCGAACCGCTTGAAGGGCAGCAACCTCTTGTGCCGCTTCACGTCGGCCTCGTAGCCGACGTTGAAGTCGCCCTGGACGTAGAGCTGGGCGCCCGGGTGCTTCTCGCGCTCCTCGCGGACCGCCGCGACCACGCCCGCGACCTGGTCGGTGTAGAGCTTGAACAGCTTGGGGCGACCGGGCCACGGTCGGCCCGCCTTCACGGCGCCGTGCACCAGGTGGACGTTGACGACGGTGACCGGCTGGCCGCTGGAGCGCTGGACGAGCCGGACCACGGTGGCCCAGGAGTCGCCCTTGGCGTCCGCGCCGGCGCCCTGCTCGTTGCCGAGGGGGCGACGTTTGGCGATCTTGTAGCCGCCGACCGAGAGCTGGTCGAAGCAGTCTCGGCGCCAGATGACGGGGTTCTGCTGGAGCTGCGGCGGCCGGGTGTAGCCCCAGCCGTGGTCGCGCAGGAGGTACTTGTTCTTGGCGTTGGCGCCGATCTCCTGGAGCCCGACGACGTCGGCCATCGGCTTGAAGGCGTCGACCGCGGTGCGGAAGTTGTCGAGGCTCACGTTGGACCGGATGTTGTAGGTGCCGAGGTGCAGGGTGAGGTCGGAGCAGGACGTCTCCCGGGCGGCCTGAGCGGCCGGCGCGGCCTCGGCGGCCGGGAGGGCGCCCAGGGTGGCGGCGGCCACCGACAGGACCGCGGCGGCGATCAGGGACCGGACGACGGCTTGTTGCACGATCTGCTCCCGAGCTTGGGTGGCGGTGGAACCACAGGATAGGAAGCCGCAGGCTGCGGCGCGAGGTTTCAGGCGTTCAGGTCGAGCGACTCCTCGACCCAGGCCCAGAGCCGGTCGCGCTCCGGGGAGCCCGTCCGGGTCCGGCGCAGCAGGTGGGTCGGGCGCGGCCGGCGGTCGTGCCAGAGCCGTCCGCCGGTGGGGACCGGGTCGGTCGCCGCCAGCCAGACGGTGGTGTCGGCGCCGCCCGCGGCGTCGCGCAGGAGCCGCCCGGTGACCTTGTGGAAGGTCGGCAGGGAGTCGACCACGCCCGGGGTGTCGGCCCAGCCGGGGTGGGTGGCGTGTGCCGAGATCCCCTCCCCCGCCCAGCGCTCCTCGAGCACCGGGAGCAGCTCGACCTGGGCCCGCTTGCTGCGGGCGTAGGCCGTGGTCGGGGAGTAGTCGCCGTCGAGGTACTCCGGGTCGTCGGCGCGCAGCCGCTGGCCGTACATCCCGCCCGAGGTCACCATCACGACCCGGGCGCCGGCGAGGCGCGGGCGCAGCAGCTCGGTCATCAGCACCGGGCCAAGCACGTGCAGCGACATAGTCAGCTCGTGGCCCTGCGGCGACTCGGTGCGGCGCGGGGGCATGGCGCCGGCGTTGTGCACGAGCACGTCGAGGTGCGGGGCGTCGAGCTCGCGCGCGAATCGACGTACGTCGTCGAGGTCGGCGAGGTCGCACCGGTCGATCGCGATCGAGGCGTGGGG
>JAOPXF010000145.1 GCA_025965295.1 Nocardioides sp. | reverse complement strand
CCAGGCGCTGCTCGACCGCGCCGCCGGAGCGCTCCTGCTGCGCGACGCCGGCTCCCCGGTCGACAACCGCAGCGTCCAGGCCCGCGAGGACCTGCCCCGCCTGATCCGCGCCGGGCGGCACATCGCCCGGACCCGCCGCTACATCCGCAACTACGCCCACGAGGTCGAGCCGGGGGAGCTGTCGGCGTACGTCGCCCAGGAGGCGCGGCGCGGCGACGGGTGGGTCAAGCTCGTGGGCGACTGGATCTCGCGCGACGAGGGCGACCTCGCGCCGTCCTTCACCGACGCGGAGTTCGCCGACGCCATCCGGGTCGCGCACGAGCACGGCGCCAAGGTGACCGCGCACTGCTTCGGTCACCGGGTGCTGCCCGGCCTGCTCGAGGCGGGCATCGACTGCGTCGAGCACGGCACCGGCCTCACCACCGACCTCGTCGAGGTCATGGCCGAGCGCGGTGTCGCCCTGGTGCCGACCGTGATGCAGCTCGACAAGTTCCCGGAGTACGCCGACGCCGGCGCCGGGAAGTTCCCGGCGTACGCCGAGACGATGACCGACCTCTTCGCGCGTCGGCGCGACACGATCATGGCCGCCTACGAGGCCGGGGTGGCGCTGTACGCCGGCTCCGACGGCGGCGGGGTCAGCCGGCACGGCAACCTGGCCGGCGAGGTGGTCGCGATGGCCGGCCTCGGGATGCCGGTCGAGTACGCCCTCGGTGCCGCGTCCTGGCGCGCCCGCGAGTGGCTCGGCTGGAACGCCGGGCTCGACGAGGGCGCCCCGGCCGACTTCGTCGTCTACGACCGCAACCCGCTCGAGGACCTCTCGGTGCTGCACACCCCGTCGCGGGTCGTGCTGCGCGGTCGGGTCGTCGGCTCCGGCGTCGGCTGACGGGCAGCGCTAGCCCGTGAAGGCGCCGTCCGGTGTCTCCAGCCGCACCGGGCCGTCGTCGGACAGCGTGATCACCCGGTCGCCGAACCGCGCTTGATGCCCGACGATCGGCACCTCGCGCGGCTCCTCGCCGTGCCGCCCGGCGCGCCACGAGCCCCTGCGGCCGTACCACCGGACGGTGCCGTCGTCCTCCTCGACGAAGTAGTCGGTCGTGTAGTCGTCGCCCAGCTTCCAGGTGAGGGCGGAGGTGTCGACGTGGTCGATGGCATAGGTCTCGTCGACGTAGATCAGCACCAGCTCCCCGGCCGGGCCGTCGAACGCGATGGCGTCGCCGGGGACCATCCCGATCCACGTGCGGCCCGGCTCGTCCGGTGCAGGGGTGGGCACGGGGGAGGAGGAGCAGCCGGCCAGCAGCAGGACGAGCAGGGCGGCGACGAGCTTCACGCCGCCATCATGGCCGATCGCCGGGGGCGCCGGCCTGCGGCACGTCCACGATCAGCTCCTCGGCCGGGAGGTACTTCACCAGCGCGCAGTTGCGCTTGACGAGCTCCTCGCCGAGGGTGTCGCCGGTGCGCCGGGAGATCCGGGTCCGCCAGATCTCGTTGCGGCGGTAGACCCGGCCGTCGAGGCGGAGGAACTGCTCGTTGCGCGCCTCGACCCGGTACGACGTGTCCGTGGGCCGGTCGGCGCGCAGCTCCCCGCGCAGGTGCCGATCGTCGACGCGCACCCGCAGCTGGAAGGTCGTCGCCGTGTCGTTGCGGACGACCAGGTCGACGTAGTTGTAGACGATCGAGCAGCCCACCCCCCAGGGGAGCACGCGGCCCTTGTCCGGGAACGGGTCGAAGCTGTGCTCGGACCGCTCGACCACGGTGAGCGGGGAGTGCAGGAACATCCAGTGCAGCAGGTTGGCCAGCTGGCAGATGCCGCCGCCCACCCCGGCCACGGCGTCGCCGTTCGACAGCCGCATCCCCTCGACGTACCCCTTGCGACGCGTGCAGTTGCCCACGACCTTGTTGAACGAGAACGTCTCCCCGGGCCGGATCAGCAGGCCGTCGACGCGGTCCGAGGCGAGCCGCAGGTTCACGACCTTGTTGTGCTGGAGCACCATCTCGTCCGCGGACAGCTCGCGCAGCAGCAGCGACCCGTGCTTCTTGACCCGCACCGGCAGCGGCGCCTCGTGACGCTCGTGCGCCCATGCGGTGCCCGAGACAAGCCACTGGACCCGCCGTCGCGCCCGGTGCAGACGCACCGCCCACGGGAAGAGCGACGGGTGCCGCTCGGCGAGCCGCGGGGGTGCGGTCAGCCGTTCCGGTACGACGAAGGGTGCGTCCGGTCGCCGTGTGGTCGTCGTGCTCATGCGGATCCTTCCCGAGCTGGTGTGGTCGGGGATGGGACGCGCGGAGGGGCCGGATTGTTGCCGCTCAGGCCCGGGGTTCGCGGCGTGGGGCACCGGTGGCGAAGAGGTCGCCGGTGATGATCAGCACCAGGGCGCCGAGCAGCCCGAGGCCGAGCGGGACCAGGATCGTGGCGAAGATCCCGCCGAGGAAGTGGCCGAACCGCGGCGCGGGGCCGATCTGGGCGGGGCCGCCGGCCGCCGAGCAGGTGACCTCCAGCTGGCCGGAGCCCGCGTCGAACTGCTGCTCGGCGGTCCACCCCTCGGCGCCGGACGAGCGGGTGAACGTGCCGCTCACCGGGAAGAAGGCCACCTCGTCACCCGTGGCCCGGTCGACGACCTGGCAGATGGCGGGCTCCGACTCGTGGACCCAGAGCACCTTCTGCTCACCCGGCTCGAGCAGGACCGGGTGCGTCTGGTCGTCGGCCCGGATGGTCGCGTCGACGTCCAGGAACCCCCGGATCGTCCACACGAACAGGACGACGCCGGCCACCGCGGCCGCGACGATGAGGCCTCCGCCCAGCACGAACCACCAGCCGCTCGGCCGCCGGCGTCGCGGGGGTGGCGGGGGGCCGGGCGGTGCGCCGTACGGTGGGGGCGTGGGCTGGCTCATGGCCCCACCCTGCCCGATTTCGGCCCCGCGGGTCCGGTCTGGCAGAATCTCCCGCTGAGTCCTGCGCGACCGGACCCTCTCATCCGGACGCGTCATGGCCCATCGAGGTTTCCTGCCCGGTCCCCACCTGGTTCACGGGAGCCTCACCCACACAACTCTCAAGGAGACACCACCAACGTGGCCGTCAAGATCCGTTTGAAGCGCCTGGGCAAGGTCCGGGTGCCGCAGTACCGCATCGTCGTCGTCGACTCGCGCAAGAAGCGCGACGGTCGCGTCCTCGAGGAGATCGGCAAGTACCACCCCAAGGAGGAGCCGTCCTTCATCGACGTGACCTCCGACCGGGCGCAGTACTGGCTGGGTGTCGGCGCGCAGCCGACCGAGGCCGTCGAGGCCATCCTCAAGAT
>JAOPXF010000142.1 GCA_025965295.1 Nocardioides sp. | reverse complement strand
TTCGCGTCCTCTTCGTCGGTCTCTTGTTGGTCGGTGTCGAACCTGGCGGTGGCCTCGGCGACCAACCGGTCGATCGTGACCATTCCCACGGACCCGATGCGGGGGGCGACCTGCTCGTCGACGTACGCGGCGGCCTCCTTCGAAAGTGAGGCGGTGGCGGCCGCGAGGCGTCGACCGCGCCAGGCGGGCACCTGCAGGGTGTCGACCCGGTGCCAGGTGTCGGGCAGGCGGTGCCTGAGGTTCAAGGTGTCGGCGATCAGACTCATGGTGGCGTGGGTGGACATCTGCAGCACCGCGGCCAACGGCTCCGCGCAGAAGGCGGACACGGCCGGGGTGCCGTCGCCGCCGATGGTCTCGTCGTGGTCGAGGACCTCCCGGGTCCCGGCGTCGGCCCAGGTCGCGGCCCCGGTCTCGTGGGTGGCGGGGTGCAGCACGCACCACTGGGCCACGACGCGGAGCTTGTTGCGCTCGGCCACCCGGGTCTGTGTTTCGGCGTCGGCCGCGAGGGACAGCAACCAGTCGGCGTCGAGGTCCTCGAGCTGGACCGGGGCGCCGGTGCTGTCCGTGACGATCATGGGACCAAGTCCATCAGGGAGCACCGACAGTGGGGCCCGGAAACCCTGTGGAGAACAGGCTTGTTGGGTAACAAGCACGTAACGGAATTTCGGCCGTATCCACAGACCGGCAACCCGAGCCCGGCGTACGGCAGGAAGCAGCCGTAACCAGGCCCCCGCAACCGAAGCGGACGGCGACCACGTAGCTCTGGAGTCTGTGGGTCTCGACAAGCTCGACCACCGAGGTCTCGATACGGTCGCTGCGCGACCTACTCGACCACCGAACAGGCGCTCTGCTCAACCAGCGGGGCCTCGCCGGGTCTCAACCCACGGGATCGGCGGAGCCGAGGCGCCACAGCGCCAACCCGTGGAGGGCGGCCGTGGCGGCCAGCTCCCGTCGCTTCTCGTAGGAGCGGCCGTCGGACCACCAGAGGACGGTGCCGTTCGAGAGCCGTGCGGTCCACTCGCCGGGCTTCGGCTTCCAGACGGCCTTCGCGTGGTCGGCGGCGACCAGGTTGCGGGCGCGCCGGACCGTGAGGGATCGGCCGGTGCCGTGCTGTGGCCAGCTGTAGCCGTAGCCGGCCACCCCGAGGTCGACCTGCTCGTCCGGGACCTTCTTCGCGACCGTCCGCAGCACCCGGCGCTGCCACGGCAGCGCCCCGATCGGGCCGGGACCCGACCACGTGGGGCCGTGCAGGTCGTAGGCCATCAGGACCAGTACGTCGGCTGCGCCGGCGAGCTCGCTGAGCCGGTAGCCCCGGAGCCGGAACCCTCGCAGGGAGTCGGAGGCGCTGATGTCGACCGACACGGTCCGCTCGGCGGGCATCCGCGCCTGCAGCTCCTGCACGAGCCGGACCAGCCCCGGGCCGTCCGGGCGGCGCAGGCGCTCCAGGTCGACGGCGACGCCGTCCCACCCCCGGTCCGTCACCTCCGCGGCGACCTGACGGGCGACCCGGCGGATCCTGGCGTCGTCGCGGAGCAGCGCCGCGACGGCGTGCTGGTCGAAGTCGCCGAGCCGGTTGCTGTAGTTGCTGACCAGCAGCTCCGCCCGGAGTCCCTCGTCGTGGGCGGTGCCCAGCAGCCGCACCGTGCCCTGCGGCGGGTCGGACACGTTCGACCCCGAGGCGCCGAGGGAGATGCCGACCACTCCCAGCTGGTCGAGCCCGGGGGCATTGCGTTCCACCACCCGGTCGCTGGCCGAGGGCAGGGCGTAGCCGGTCACGGTCAGCGCCACGGCGACGAGGGCGTTCGCACGACGGGATCCGATACGGCGCATGCGGTCACCCTGCCACTACCGTTGGCCCTCGTGCACCGCTTCAGTTGCTACCGCTCCCTCGTGGCGCTCGGCTGATGGGCGGTGTCGGTGCGGGCGCCCTGGCGCTCGTCTTCCTCGCCGTGCTCCTCGGCAGCACCGTGCAGGCCGTGGTCGGCCTGGGCATCGGGCTGGTCGCCGCACCGGTGATCACGATGGCCACGCCGGGACTGATGCCCGGCGTGCTCATCGCGCTCGCGCTGGTGCTGCCCTGCGTGACCCTCGTGCACGACCACGACGACATCGACTGGGGCGGCCTCGGCTGGTCGCTGCCGTCCCGGGTCGCCGGCACCGGGCTCGGGGTGTGGGTCGTCGCCCACTTCTCCGAGCGCCAGCTGGGCGTCTCGGTCGGCGCCATGGTGATCGTGGCCGTGCTGCTGACCTGGCAGGTCGTGACCGTCCCGATCACCCGCACCAGCCTGAGCGCCGCCGGCTTCATCGGCGGCGTCACGGGCACCGCCACGTCGATCGGCGGGCCGCCGTACGCCCTGCTCTACCAGCACCGGCCGGCGCCGCAGATCCGCAGCACGATGGCCGTGTACTTCGTGATCGGCGCGGCGATCAGCCTGGTCGGACTGACCCTGTCCGGCGACCTCACCCGGCACCAGTTGCACGTCTCGCTGCTGCTGCTGCCCGCGGTCCTGCTCGGCGTGCTCGCCGGCGTGCCGCTGCGCCGTCGGCTGCCCGCGGAGCGTGTGCGTCCCGCGGTCCTGCTGATCAGCGCGTCGTCCGCGGTCGTGCTCGTGGTCCGCTCGCTCATGGGTTGACCCGTGCAGCACGATGTCCCCATGAGCTCATCGTCACTGAAGGTGGTCCCGGTCCCGGCTCACGGAGCGGAGGACGTCGTCGTCGGCACGCACGGAGCGGACGAGGGCGCCGTCTTCACCGGCACCGAGGACGGCAGCATCTTCCGGATCAGCCACGACGGCGACCACGTCGAGCGGATCGCGCACACCGGTGGCCGCCCGCTCGGCCTCGAGCTCGACCCCGACGGCCGGCTGCTCGTCTGCGACGCCCACCAGGGCGTGCTCCGCGTCGACACCGCCAGCGGTGCCGTCGAGCGGGTGACCGACTCGGTCGCCGGCCGCAAGATGGTCTTCTGCAACAACGCCGCGATCGCGTCCGACGGCACCGTCTGGTTCTCCGACTCCTCGACGAAGTTCGGCATCGAGGACTGGAAGGCCGACTTCGTCCAGGACACGCGCACCGGCCGGCTGCTCCGGATGGGCACCGACGGCGCCATCGAGGTCGTGCTCGACGGCCTCGCGTTCGCCAACGGCGTCGCCCTCAGCCGCGGGGAGGACTTCGTCGCCGTCGCCGAGACCGGCGCGCGGACCGTCGTACGCCACTGGATCACGGGCGAGAAGGCCGGCACCCGCGACTTCCTCGTCGAGGGACTCCCGGGCTACCCCGACAACATCGCGCGCGGCTCCGACGGCCTGATCTGGGTGTCGATCGCGTCACCGCT
>JAOPXF010000131.1 GCA_025965295.1 Nocardioides sp. | reverse complement strand
CGCCGCAGCGGCCGACCCGGCTCGCTGGGCCTCGATCCAGGACGTGGCCGACGCGGCCGCCCGGCCGGCGAGGACACCGTCCGGCCTGCCACGCCTGGTCGTCGTCGCGGGCGTGCCCCCGCCCGAGCAGTGCGGCATCCCACGACCCGCGACGGCCGGCGACCGCCCGACCCTGCGCCTGCAGCTGGTGTCCGGGACGGACGCCGCTGCCGAGGACTGCCCCTTCTCCGTCTACCTCTACCTCAGCGAGGCAGGCGTGATCGAAGAGGTCGTGGTCTACGAGGGAGGGCCGGGCTCGAGCACGACCTCGACCTCGAATCCCTCCGAGCTCACGAGGTAGAGGGCGGTCGTCTCGTCGCCGCCGGCGTGCGGGTAGCGGTCGGCGAAGAGCTCGTGCCACCCGTGCGACGAGGACTCGGCGCGCATCCGGTCCAGCGTCGGCCGGTCCTCGACCGGGAGCGCCAGGTGGTTCACCCCCGGGCGCAGCCGGTCGTGCGGCTCGTCCACGAGGTCGCTCGAGCGCTCCAGGAAGAAGTAGGTCCCGTCGGGGTGTGCCCATGACGCCGTGTTCGCGCCGGCGTCGTCCGCCATCTCCCACCCCAGCTCCCCCAGCAGCCACGCCCATTCGCCGGTGGCGGTGACCGGGTCACTCACCCAGAGGTCGAGGTGGTGCAGCGCACGCGTCATCCCCACACCCTAGGGGGCGCGCCTGCCCGGTTTGATGCGCTCTCCGGCCACCCAGACACCCGCAACGTCGGAGTCGCCGCCGAGGGCGAAGATCTTCGCGAGCGCGTCGTCGGGCGACCCGGCGTTGCGCAGGCCGACGTCGAGGGGGTCGTCGGCGAGCGGACGCACCCAGACCGCGTCGAAGCTACGCCCGGCCCCGAGGTCGCCGACCTCGTCGCCGAGCCCCAGTGCCAGGGCGCCGGATCGGGTGGCGAGGTGCAGGAGGTGGGCCGCCGTGAGCGGGAGCCCCTCGGGACCCAGCAGGGCCTGCATGAAGTAGGCCTGCAGCCCCTCCTTGAACAGGCTGAAGCCGGTGCCGGCGCCGACATCCGAGCCGAGCGCGACCCGGACGCCGTGGTCGACGTGGCCGCGCAACGGGAAGAGCCCGCTGCCGAGGGCGGAGTTGCTGGAGGGGCAGTGCGCCACCGCGGCCCCTCGGCCGCCCAGGACCGCGAGCTCGCCGTCGGTCGGGTGCACGTTGTGGGCGAGGACCGACGACTTCCCGACCAGCCCGTGCCGGTCATAGGTGCCGACGTAGTGCTCGGCACCGACGAACAGGCGGGTGACCGCGGCCACCTCGGCGGGGTTCTCGTTGACGTGGGTCGTGAACCGGGAACCTGGCACGTCCGTGAGCACCGCGGCGCAGGCGTCGAGGACCTCGTCGCTCGCGGAGTAGGAGAAGCGCGGCGTCACGGCGTACCGCGCCCGGCCGACGCCGTGCCAGCGCGCGGCGAGCGCCACCGCCTCGTCGTACGCCCGGTCGGCGTCGGTCAGCAACGGCTCGGGCAGCCCGCGGTCGCTGACGACCAGGCCGGCGGTGACCCGCAGCCCGACCCGGGCGACCTCCTCGAACAATGCGTCGACGGCCGGGGCAAAGTGCGAGCCGAACACCAGCGCGGTGGTGGTGCCGGCGGACACCAGTCCCCCGACGAACTCCGACGCGACCGCGCGGGCGTAGCCGAGGTCGGCCAGCCGGCACTCCTCGGGCAGGGCACAGCGCTCGAGCCACTCCAGCAGGGGCATCCCGAGAGCCCCGATGATCCGCACCTGGGGGTAGTGGACGTGGGTGTCGACGAGACCGGGCAGGAGTACGCCGGCTCGCAGGTCGACGACCTCCTCCCCGGGGTGACCGGCCCGCAGCGACGTGAAGTCGCCACGCTCCCTGATGGTGCCGTCGACGACGAGCAGGCCGGCGTCCTCGTCGCTGCGCAGGACTCCCCCGGCGAACGGGTCGTCGGGAGCGTCGAGCACGCGCGCGCGGAAGAGGGTCACGAGCGGACCGGGGCCGCGTCGTCCGCGAACACCCGCAGCAGGTCGGCCGCGACCGCGAGCGCGATGGCCGCCGGCTCCTTCCCGGGCATCCCGGGAAGCCCGATCGGGCTGCGGATCCGACCGATGGCCGTCTCGTCGTGGCCCTCCACGGCGAGGCCCGTGCGGAAGCGGGTCCACTTGGCGGCCGACCCGATCAGGCCGATGCTGGCCAGGTGCGTGCTGCGCAGGGCCGCGTCGCAGAGGGCGAAGTCCTCCGCGTGGTCGTGCGTCAACACCAGCACGTGGGTGCCGCGCGGCACCGAGCCGAGCGCGAGCTCGGGCACCGGTGAGTGGTGGACGTGCACCGCCGCCACCGCGTCGTCCAGGCACTCAAGCCGGGCGGCAGAGAGCTGGTCGGCGCGGGAGTCGACGAGGTGCAGCTCGAGGTCGTGGCGGGCCAGGATCCGCGCCAGCTCCAGCCCGACGTGCCCGATGCCGAAGATCGCCACCGCGGGGACGACGGTCAGCGGCTCGAGCAGCACGGTCACCTCACCGCCGCAGCACTGGCGACCGTGCTCGGTGCGGGCCTTGTCGGTGAGGCCGACCGTCAGCTGCTCGGGCTGCGTCGCCCACCGGTCGAGCATCGACCGCGCCCGGTCGACGGCGGTCTCCTCGAGGTTGCCGCCACCGATGCTTCCCCAGCTCGCGTCGAGGGCCACCACCATCTTCGCACCGGCGTCGCGCGGGGCGTGGCCCCGGACCTCGGCGACCGTGACCAGAACACCGGGCCTGCGCTCTCGCCGCAGCCGGCCGACGGCAGCCACCCAGTGCACGTCAGACCCCTGCCTGGTCGTGCGCCAGCCGCTCGGAGCGCGGGTGCAGGGCCGGTGCGGAGGCGTCGGGGGGATCCGGGACCAGCCCCGGGAGGCCCACTACGACGTGGTCCTGGCCGCCCCGGCGGGCGTGCTCCACGGCCCAGAAGACGGCCTCGGGGGTGGCCGGTGACGCGAGGTCCACGCTGGTCCCGGTCGGGCCGAACGCTGCCGCGGCCTGGCGCAGCGCCTCCCGCACCGAGAACGCGAGCATGAGGGGTGGCTCGCCGACCGCCTTCGACCCGTAGACGACGCCGTCCTCGTGGGCCCGTTCGAGCAGGGCCACGTTGAGCTCGGCCGGCAGCTCGCTGAAGCTCGGCAGCTTGTACGTGCTGGCGGACTGCGTGGTGAGCCGGCCGCGACCCGGACCGTCGCTCTCGTCCCACCGGAGGTCCTCGAGGGTCAGCCAGCCCAGGCCCTGCACGAAGCCCCCCTCGATCTGGCCGAGGTCGACCAGCGGGGAGAGGCTGTCGCCGACGTCGTGGACGAGGTCGACCCGCCTGCACCGGTGGGCGCCGGTGAACCCGTCGACCTCGACCTCGGCCGCGGCCACGCCGTACGCGAAGTACTTGAACGGGTGGCCCTGCATCGTGGTGGAGTCCCAGTGGATGCCCTCGGTCCGGTAGAAGCCGGCCGCCCACAGCTGGACCCGGCTGAAGTAGGCCTCGCGGACCAGCTCCTCCCACCCCAGCTCCCGCCCGGCGGCGAACTCGGCGAGCCGCTCCTTGATCTGCTCGCAGGCGTTCTTGACCGCGCCGCCGTTGAGGTCCGCGCCGGCGCTCGCGGCCGTGGCGGACGTGTTGGGCACCTTGTCGGTGCGGGTCGGCGCGAGGCGGACCCGGTCGAGCGGGACGCCGAGGGTCGTCGCGGCGACCTGGAGCATCTTGGTGTGCAGGCCCTGCCCCATCTCGGTGCCGCCGTGGTTGATCAGCACGGAGCCGTCCTTGTAGACGTGCACGAGCGCCCCGGCCTGGTTGAACGCCGTGAAGTTGAAGGAGATCCCGAACTTCACGGGCGTGACGGCCAGCCCGCGCTTGCTGTGCTCGTGGGCCGCGTTGTACGCCGCGACCTCGGCCCGTCGCTCGGCGACCCGGCCGCTGTCGAGGACCTGGTCCCAGGCGGCGACGACGCGCTCGGGGTGCCGCACCGGCTGGCCGTACGGCGTGGCCTGGCCCTCGACGTAGAAGTTGCGGCGGCGCAGCTCGGTCGGGTCGATCCCGAGCAGCGGCGCACACCGACCGAGGATGTCCTCGATCACGAGCATCCCCTGCGGCCCGCCGAAGCCACGGAACGCGGTCTGCGAGGTCTTGTGGGTGCGCGCGACCCGGCCGTGGAAGCGGGCGTGCGGGATCCAGTAGGCGTTGTCGAGGTGGCACAGTGCCCGGGCGAGCACCGGCTCGCTGAGGTCGAGGCTCCAGCCACCGTCGGACGTCAGTGTGGCCTCGAGGGCCTGCAGCCGGCCGTCGTCGTCGAAGCCGACCCGCCACTGGGCATGGAAGCCGTGCCGCTTGCCGGTCAACGTCATGTCATGGGTGCGGCTGAGGCGCAGCCGGACCGGGCGACCCGTGAGGACGGCACCGAGGGCGGCGACGGCCGCGAAGCCGTGCGGCTGCATCTCCTTGCCACCGAAGCCGCCGCCCATTCGCAGGCACTGCACGGTGACGTCGTGGTTGTGCAGCCCCAGCACGTGGGCCACGATCTCCTGCGTCTCCGAGGGGTGCTGGGTGCTGCTCTGCACGAACACCTGCCCGCCCTCGTCGACCAGCGCGAGCGACGCGTGGGTCTCGAGGTAGAAGTGCTCCTGCCCGGCCATCTCGGTGACCCCGCTGAAGACGTGGGGTGCGCCGGCGAGACCGTCCTCGACGTCGCCCCGGACGACGACCGGCTGGCCGCCCTGGTAGCTGTCCTTCTCGATCGCCTCGGTGAGGGCCACGACCGCCGGCAGCGGCTCGTAGTCGACCACGACCGCGGCAGCGCCGAGCCGGGCGGCCTCCAGGGTCTCGCCCAGCACCCAGCAGACCGCGTGGCCGACGAACATCACCTCGTCGGGGAAGAGCGGCTCGTCCTGCTTCACCCCGGCGTCGTTGACACCGGGGACGTCGGCGCCGGTCAGCACGCGCACCACCCCGGGCACCTCGTACGCCGGCGCGGGGTCGAGCCGGGTCACCCGGGCGTGGGCGTGCGGCGAGCAGACCGGGTGGGCGTGCAGGACGTCGCGGGTGCGGAACACCAGGTCGTCGGTGTAGAGCGCGTGGCCGGTGACGTGCAGCGCCGCGCTCTCGTGGGGGACGGCCAGCCCGACCACGGCGTCGTCCGGGCGCTGCGACAGGAGGCTCATCGGACCGCCTCCCGCGCGGCGGTCTCCGCCCACAGCCTGCGCAGGGCGTTGCCGAGCATCGCGGAGCGGTAGGCCGCGCTGGCCCGCTGGTCGTC
>JAOPXF010000127.1 GCA_025965295.1 Nocardioides sp. | reverse complement strand
TCGCACCAGCGGCGGCGCGGCGGGACAATGGGGACAGCACAGCGAGCGAAGGGATGAGCCACATGGTCACGGCATCGACGCAGGGGGCCGGCACCCGGCGCCACCAGGTCGTCGTGGTGGGGTCCGGCTTCGGCGGGCTCTTCGGCACCAAGGCGCTGCGGCGCGCCGACGTGGACATCACGATGGTCGCCAAGACGACCCACCACCTCTTCCAGCCCCTGCTCTACCAGGTCGCGACCGGGATCCTGTCCCAGGGCGAGATCGCCCCGCCGACGCGTGAGGTGCTGAGCAGCCAGGACAACGTCCAGGTCCTGCTCGGCGAGGTGACCGACATCGACCTCGAGCGCCAGGTCGTCACCTCCCACGTCCTGGGACGCGACACGTCGATCCCCTACGACTCGCTGATCGTCGCCGCCGGTGCGGGCCAGTCCTACTTCGGCAACGACCAGTTCGCCGAGTACGCCCCCGGCATGAAGAGCATCGACGACGCGCTCGAGCTGCGCGGCCGGATCTTCGGCGCCTTCGAGATGGCCGAGCTGGGTGCCACCCGCGGCGACAACGTCGACCACCTGCTGACCTTCGTGGTCGTCGGCGCCGGCCCCACCGGCGTCGAGATGGCCGGACAGATCGCCGAGCTGGCCCACCGCACTCTGCGTCGTGACTTCCGGTCGATCAACACCCGCACCGCCCGCGTCGTCCTCGTGGACGCCGCGCCGCAGGTGCTGCCGCCGTTCGGTGCCAAGCTCGGCGCCAAGGCGCAGAAGGAGCTCGAGGGGCTCGGCGTCGAGGTGCTGCTCGGGGCGATGGTGACCGACGTCGACGAGCGCGGCATCGAGATGAAGTACAAGGACGGCCGCGTCGAGAGGATCAACACCGTCACCAAGATCTGGGCTGCCGGCGTCCAGGCCAGCCCGCTCGGCCGGACGCTCTCGGAGCAGTCGGGTGCCCCGCTCGACCGGGCCGGCCGGATCAGCGTCAACCCCGACCTCACCCTCCCGGGCCACCCCGAGGTCTTCGTGGTCGGCGACATGATCAACCTCGACCACCTCCCCGGCGTCGCCCAGGTCGCCATCCAGGGCGCCAAGTACGCCGCCAAGGAGATCGAGGGGCGGATCAAGGGCAAGCCCGCCCAGCCGCCGTTCCGCTACTTCGACAAGGGCTCGATGGCGATCATCAGCCGCTTCCGCGCCGTCGCGATGGTGGGCAAGCTCCGGCTCACCGGCGTGCTCGCCTGGCTGATGTGGCTCGCGGTGCACCTGGTCTACATCACCGGGTTCAAGAACCGCGTCACGGCCGTGCTGCACTGGTTCATCTCGTTCCTCGGCCGCGGCCGCTCCGAGCGCACCACGACCGAGCAGCAGATCTTCGGCCGGACCGCCCTGGCCCGGCTCAAGCGCGGCGCGACCGACCTCGTCTCCGAGCCGGGGGCGTACGACGCCGCGCGGCAGATGCTGGAGACCACGCGGCGCGCCGAGCTCGAGGCGCGGGCGCTCGAGGAGGCACGTCTCACCGACGCGGGTCAGCGGGGCCTCCCGGCCGCCGAGCGGGTCTGACGCCGACCCGCCCGAAACTTTCGGGCGGGTCGGCTCACTCGAAGCGGCTGGGCGCCGACGAGCCCTCCGCCTCGAAGTGCGGTCGGGCCCACCTGGGCAGGATGAACACTCCCTCGGCCTCGACGGTCACGCCCTCGTCGTCGGCGATGTGGCCGACGGCGTACGTCTTGATGCCCTCGACCCGGTCGATGTGGGCCTCGGCCCTCAGCGGACCCAGGGCGGTGCCGCGGCGATAGCGCAGGGTCAGGGTGCCGGTCATGCCCGGCTTGCCGCCGGCGCCGGCGGCCTCGCCGAGCAGCTGGTCGAGGATCAGCGCGGACACCCCGCCGTGGACCAGCCCCGGCGGGCCCTCGTAGGCGGCGCCCAGCGTGAAGTCCGCCCAGGCCCGGCCGCTCGACTCGTGCTCGACCACCAGGGGTGGCGCCACCGGGTTGCGGGTGCCGACGACGGCGTTGCCCCAGGCGCGGCTGCGGCCGGCCGAGTTGAACCGGACGCCGTACGGCCCCTCGAGCTGACGCTCGCGCAGCCGCTTGGTGATCGCCTCGATCTCCGCCTGCGCGATCCGGATGTCCTCGTCGTCGACCTCGGTGCGGATCACGGCGTCAGCGAGCTCGCGCACGCTCTGCGCGAGCGGGCCGTAGAGCGCGCGCTGCCGGTCGATCTCCTCGTCGGGGACTTCCTCGTGCACGTATCCAGCCACCCGCGGAGTGTAGAACGGGTTCCAGTTCTGCCGCAGTAAAGGGGTGGGGATCCCGGTCGGACACTGATGGGATGGGCCCCATGACCGAGCTCGTGGCACCCGACGCCCGCTGGCACGCCTCCTGGGCGGAGGCGATGCTCGAGTTCGGCAGCGGCTACCCGCACGGCTCGGGCCTCGGGGACGTGTCCCCGACGTACGACGAGGCCGGCTGTGCGGCGTACGCCGCCGGCCTGCTCCGGGCCGAGCACACGCCACCGCGGGAGGACTGGGTGCCCTGCACCTACCTGTGGATCACCGACCGCGAAGAGTTGGTCGGGTTCCTCGCGCTGCGGCACGCACTGAACGCGTGGCTGCTGGACGAGGGCGGCCACATCGGCTTCTCCGTGCGGCCGTCGCGACGACGGGAGGGGCACGCGGCCCGGGCCCTCGCCCTCGCGCTGCCCCTGGCCGCCGACCTCGGCCTCGAGCGGGTGCTGCTCACCTGCGACGAGGACAACGACGGCTCGCGGCTGACCATCGAGGGCAACGGCGGGGTCTACGAGGACAGTCGCAACGGCAAGCGCCGCTACTGGATCGCCACCGGCTGACTGTTCCGGTCCGGTGATCATCGGCCGCTCGCGCTGGGGCATGGAGAGCCGGCCCGCGGGGCACGGGTGGCCATGACAGATGTCCGAGCCCTCGTCCTGGTCTGCACCCTCAAGCCGTCACCCGCGGAGTCGAGCTCCATGCTCCTCGGCAACCAGGTGCTGCACGAGCTGGAGGCGGCCGGTGCGACCGGCGAGGTGGTCCGCGTCGTCGACCACGAGGTCAAGTTCGGCGTGAGCACCGACGAGGGTGCCGGCGACGAGTGGCCGGCCATCCGCGCCAAGATGCTCGACTCCGACATCCTCGTGATCGCGACCCCGATCTGGATGGGACAGCCCGCCTCGGTGTGCAAGATGGTGCTGGAGCGCCTCGACGCCGAGCTCAGCGAGACCGACGACGAGGGCCGGATGCTCACCCACGGCAAGGTCGCGACGGTCGCGGTCGTGGGCAACGAGGACGGTGCCCACCACACGATCGCGGAGTGCCTCCAGGCCCTCAACGACGTCGGGTTCTCGGTCGCCGCCAACGCCAGCACCTACTGGGTGGGCGAGGCCATGCAGGCGACGGACTACCAGGACCTGGAGGCCACTCCGGAGAAGACGGCGTCCACCACGAAGACGGCGGCGGCGTACGCCGTGCACCTCGCCCGCCTGCTGAAGGGCTCGCCCTTCCCCGCCGCATGAACGC
Organism: Nocardioides sp.; assembly: GCA_025965295.1. Classification (GTDB taxonomy): domain Bacteria; phylum Actinomycetota; class Actinomycetes; order Propionibacteriales; family Nocardioidaceae; genus Nocardioides. Next base: position 3,810 of record JAOPXF010000127.1, on the reverse strand, counting down.
TCGGCCGGTCTAGATGGCAGAACGTGTTCAAGCGCAGATCCTGCGGCAACAGTCCCCTTCCGCCCCAAGGCTTGCGGCCAGACGCCGGCGCGACGCGGAACGGCTAGTGGCCTGTTTCACGTACTCGCGGGTAGTGATGTGGCGACGGTCTCATCTCCCTAGCGTGGCCGCGTGCCCAGTCCGGAAGCCCGCGCCACGTGCGAGATCTGCCGGGCGGTCGTGCCCGATCCGCTCATGTACTTCCACCGCGCGTGGCACGAAGAGGACGTCGACGACCGGGCCAGCGCCTCCTGATCAGGTCGTGCCGGCGACCCCTCCCTTGGCTGGCGCGACCACGTGGGCGACGTCGCGTTCGCCCACGGCCGACACCCCGTCACCCTCCGGTGCCGGGGTGTCGTGTTGCCCGGCGCAGGGGCCGGACGGTGGTGGGCCCCGTGGGACTCGAACCCACAACCAAGAGATTAAAAGTCTCCTGCTCTGCCAATTGAGCTAGGGGCCCCGGGACGTGCCGAGGGATCCTGGAGACCAGCCAGCGCAACCACGGGAGAATCCAGTCGGATCAGCCTAGCCAGTGCGAGATGGCGCCGGTCGCGCCACCCTGCGTTGGCATCGGGTCGCGCGACTGGCCGGCGGTCAGGAAGACGGGGCGGCGGCCTCGGCCGACGGCCACTGGCCACGACGTACGGCGAGCCTCATCTGGCGGGTCAGCACCCTGGCGACCGTCTCGACGGCGGCCGGCGTCCGCCCGGTCCGGGAGCGCCCCAGGACGAGCTCGCGCCAGATGTCGGGGGAGTGGATCGGCGCGGCGCTCAGACCTTTCGTGCCTCCGGTGGCTCCGATGCCGGGCAGGATCGTCCAGCCGTGCCCGGCGAGCACGAGCTGCTTCTGCACGTCCATGGAGTCGGTCTCGGCGACGACGTCGAGCTGGACCGAGGAGCGCGCCGAGGCGTCGTCGATGAGGGCGCGCAGTCCGTGACCGGTGGCGGGCATGACCAGGCGATGGCGACCGACCTCGGCGAACCCGATGGGCACGTCCGGCCTCAGTCCATCCGACGCCGGGGCGAGCGCCCACAGCCGCTCGCGCAGGAGCGGGCGGACGTGCACGGTCGCGGTGGGCGCGGTGTTGTAGAGCAGGGACAGGTCGACGTCGCCGTCGTCGAGCCACTGCTGGAGGTGTCCGGAGTAGGCCGAGAGGAGCCGAAGCCGGATCCCGGGATGGACGCGTGCGATCGCGGAAACGAGGGGCTCGGCGATCAGGTCAGCCGTGCTGGCGAGGAGTCCGAGGGTCACGATCCCGGCGATCCGGTCGGGGTCGGGCTGGATCTCGGCGCGGGCCTTGTCCAGCTCTCCGAGGGCGCGCCGGGCCCGCTCGACGAGCCGCTCCCCGGCCGTGGTCAGCCGCATGCCGTGCGGTGTCCGGTCGAACAGCGGCACCCCCACCTCGGCCTCCAGGGCCCGGATCTGACGGGTGACCGAGGGCTGGACCAGGTGGAGGCGCTCGGCGGCGCGGGTGACGCTGCCGGTGTCGGCGACGGTGACCAGTGCGGTCAGGTTCTTGAGATCCACAGACGCTCCATGCACATCATGCATATCACTATGCCAGATCATCACTGTACGTGATGGCTCGGAAGTCGGAGAATGGGCAGCCAGGGTCCGACGACCCCGGCCTCACGCCGGGTCGGGCCGCCGTTCGAGGAGGGATCAACGTGCACGAGCTCAACGAGGAAGAGTCCGCGATCGTGGCGCTGGTCGGCGAGTTCGTCGACCGCGAGGTCCGGCCCGTGGCATCGGAGCTGGAGCACGGGAACGTCTACCCCGAGAAGCTCATCGAGCAGATGAAGGACATGGGGGTCTTCGGCCTGGCCATCCCCGAGCCCTGGAACGACGGGCAGGTCTCGACCCCGTGCTACGCAGCGGTCACCGAGGAGCTTGCCCGCGGCTGGATGAGCCTGGCGGGCGCCATGGGCGGCCACAGCGTCGTCGCCAAGCTGCTGCTGGCCTACGGGACCCGCGCGCAGCAGGACCACTACCTCCCCAAGATGGCGACGGGCGAGGTCCGCGCGACCATGGCACTGACCGAGCCCGGCGGTGGCTCGGACCTGCAGGCCATGCGGACGTCGGCTCGCCGTGACGGTGACTCCTACGTCATCAACGGGTCGAAGACCTGGATCACCAACGCCCGGCGCTCCTCGCTGGTCGCCCTGCTGTGCAAGACCGACCCCTCGGCGACTCCCGCCCACCGGGGCATCAGCATCCTGCTCGTCGAGAAGGGTCCGGGGTTCGAGGTCTCCCGGGACCTGCCGAAGCTCGGCTACAAGGGCGTGGAGAGCTGTGAGCTCTCCTTCGACGACTTCCGTGTCCCGACGACGAGCCTCCTCGGCGAGGAGGAGGGGCACGGCTTCGCGCAGATGATGCGGGGCCTGGAGATCGGACGGATCCAGGTCGCGTCCCGTGCCGTCGGCGTGGCCCGAGCCGCGCTGGACGACTCGGTTCGCTACGCGCAGGAGCGCGAGAGCTTCGGCAAGCCCATCTGGCAGCACCAGTCGGTCGGCAACTACCTCGCCGACATGGCCACCAAGCTCACCGCGGCTCGGCAGCTCGTTCTCTACGCCGCCCGCTGCTACGACGCTGGGCGTGCCGACATGGAGGCCGGCATGGCGAAGCTCTTCGCGTCCGAGACCGCGATGGAGATCGCGCTGAACGCCGTGAGGATCCACGGCGGCTACGGCTACTCGACCGAGTTCGACGTGGAGCGCTACTTCCGCGACGCCCCGCTGATGATCGTGGGCGAGGGCACCAACGAGATCCAGCGCAACGTCATCGCCCGCCAGCTGGTCAAGCGGAACCCCGTCCGATGAGCGGAACCGCCGCCTCCTGGCTCTTCGTGCCGGGCCACCGCCCCGACCGCTTCGACAAGGCCGTCGCGGCGGGTGCGGACGAGGTGATCATCGACCTGGAGGACGCCGTCGCGCCCGCGGACAAGGTGACCGCGCGCAACGCGGCCGTGGACTGGCTGGCGACCGGCTCCGCCTGGGTCCGCGTCAACGCCGCCGGCACCCCCTGGCACGAGGACGACGTCCGTACGCTCGCCACCGCCCGCGGTCTGCGCGGTCTGGTGGTGCCCAAGGCCGAGGACGTGGAGGCACTGGAGGCGGTGCGCCGAGAGCTGCTCGGTCGTCCGATCGTCGCGCTGGTCGAGACCGCGCTGGGCCTGGCCCGGGCCATCGACATCGCGCGCTGCCCCGGCGTGGAGCGGCTGGCCTTCGGCTCGATCGACTTCGCGCTGGACATCGGCTCAAGCGAGGACGACACCGCGCTGCTGCTCGCCCGCAGCACCCTGGTCGTCGGCTCCCGGGTGGCGGGGAAGGCTGCCCCCATCGACGGGGTCACCACTGCCCTGACCGACCCCGACGCGGTGCGCCGTGACGCCGAGCGGGCGCGCGGCCTCGGCTTCGGCGGGAAGCTGTGCATCCACCCCACGCAGGTGGCCGTGGTCGGTGCGGCGTTCCGGCCCACGCCCGAGCAGGTCGCCTGGGCCCGGCAGGTGCTCGACGACGCGTCCTCGGGCGCCGGCGTCGTGGCGTCCTCGACGGGCCAGCTGATCGACAAGCCCGTCCTGGACCGCGCCCGGCGCATCCTGGACCAGACCGACCAGACCCACCAGACCGAGCAGGCCTGACCAGGCCCTCAGGAGAGGCACCACGTGCAGCAACCCCTCGCCGGCATCACGGTGGTCGCTCTCGAGCAGGCCGTCGCGGCGCCGTTCGCCACCCGTCAGCTGGCCGACCTGGGCGCCCGGGTGATCAAGAT
>JAOPXF010000107.1 GCA_025965295.1 Nocardioides sp. | reverse complement strand
GGCCGGAGGTGCCCCAGGCGGTATTGAGGGCGTCGATCTGGCCGCTGATGTCGGCCTGGTTGGGAGTGGTCATCCAGCCGTCGGCGTGCTCGGAGATCCACTGGAAGGTCTTGGGGCCGCCACCGGCGCCGATGATCAGCGGGATGTGGGCCTGGGTCGGCTTGGGGTAGGCCCAGGAGGGTCCGAAGGAGACGAACTCCCCGTCGTAGGACGCCTCGTCCTGCGTCCACAGCGCCCGCATCGCCTCGACGAACTCCCGCAGCACCGTGCGGCGCCTGGCCGGTGGCACGTGGTGGTCCTCGAGCTCGTCGGTGTTCCAGCCGAAGCCGGCGCCGATCGTGACGCGGCCGCCGGAGAGGTGGTCGAGCGTCGCGATCTGCTTGGCGAGCGTGATCGGGTCGGACTCGACCGGCAGCGCGACCGCCGTCGACAGCCCGATCCGTGACGTGAGCGCGGCGGCCGTGGCCAGCGAGACCCACGGGTCGAGCGTGCGGAGGTAGCGGTCGTCGGGCAGCGTCTCGTCGCCCGTCCCGGGGTGGGCCGCCTCGCGGCGTACCGGGATGTGGGTGTGCTCGGGGACGTAGATCGTGTCGAACCCGCGCTCCTCGGCGGCCCGGGCGAGCGCGGCGGGGGTGATCCCGCGGTCCGACGTGAACAGGACGACTCCGTTGCGCATCCCGCCAGACTAGAACGCGTTCCAGTTCTGTGGGAAGCGCCGGGGCTGGTTGGATGGGGGCATGTCTCACCTGGACCTCTCCGCCGACGCCGTCACCCTCACCGAGCAGCTGGTGAACATCGAGTCCGTGAGCAAGAACGAGCGGGCGATCGCCGACGCCGTCGAGGAGGCGCTGCGCACCCTCGAGCACCTCACGGTCACGCGGCACGGGCACACGGTCGTGGCCCGCACCGACCTCGGCCGCGGGGAACGGGTCGTGATCGCCGGGCACCTCGACACGGTGCCGCTCAACGACAACCTGCCGGCCCGGCGCGAGCAGCGCGCCGACGGTGACCTGCTGCACGGGCTCGGCACCTGCGACATGAAGGGCGGCGACGCCGTCATCCTGCGCCTTGCCGCGCACGTCCCCGAGCCCAACCGCGACCTCACGTTCATCCTCTACGAGGCCGAGGAGATCGAGGCCGAGTTCAACGGCCTCACCCGGCTGTCCGCGAGCAACCCCGAGCTGATGACGGCCGACTTCGCGATCCTCATGGAGCCGTCCAACGCGGTCGTGGAGGCCGGCTGCCAGGGCACCCTGCGCGTCGACGTGCGCACCCACGGCGAGCGCGCCCACTCCGCGCGCAGCTGGAAGGGCGACAACGCGATCCACCGTGCGGCGGGCATCCTCACCCGCCTGCAGCAGTACGACGCCCGCAAGCCGGTCATCGACGGGCTCGAGTACCACGAGGGACTCAACGCCGTCTGCATCCGCGGCGGCGTCGCCGGCAACGTGATCCCCGACGAGTGCGTCGTCGAGGTCAACTTCCGCTTCGCGCCCGACCGCTCCGAGGCCGACGCCGAGGCGTTCGTCCGCGACTTCTTCGAGGGGTACGACGTCACCGTCACCGACAGTGCCCCCGGCGCCTTGCCGGGGCTGGACGTGCCGGCCGCCAAGGCGTTCCTCGAGGCGGTCGGGGGTGAGGCGAACCCCAAGTTCGGCTGGACCGACGTGGCCAGGTTCACCGGACTGGGTGTGCCGGCGGTCAACTTCGGACCCGGCGACCCGATGCTGGCCCACAAGCAGGAGGAGTTCGTGCCCGTGGAGCACATCGAGCGGTGCGAGGCCCAGCTCCGTGCCTGGCTGGGGGCGGACGGGTGAGGGACAAGCTGATCGGCCCGATCCTCAAGCGCCGCCAGCAGGCCGACGAGGGCAGCACGACCGACCAACGGCTGCTGGACTCCCGCAACGACAGCGCCTGGGTGCACACCGACCCGTGGCGGGTGCTCAGGATCCAGGCCGAGTTCGTCGAGGGCTTCGGCGCCCTGGCCGAGCTCGGGCCGGCGATCGCGGTCTTCGGGTCGGCGCGCACCTCCGCCGACCACCCGTCGTACGCCATCGCGGAGCGGGTGGGCCGCCAGCTCGTCGAGGCCGGCTTCGCGGTCATCACCGGTGGCGGCCCGGGCGCGATGGAGGCTGCCAACAAGGGCGCCTGCGAGGCCGGCGGCGTCAGTGTCGGCCTCGGCATCGAGCTGCCCTTCGAGTCCGGCCTCAACCAGTGGGTCGACATGGGCGTGAACTTCCGCTACTTCTTCGCCCGCAAGACGATGTTCGTGAAGTACTCCCAGGGCTTCGTCGTCCTCCCCGGTGGCCTCGGCACCCTCGACGAGCTCTTCGAGGCGCTGACCCTCGTCCAGACCCGCAAGGTCACGAGGTTCCCGATCGTGCTGCTCGGGGTTGGCTACTGGAGCGGCCTGATCGCGTGGCTCCGCGACACCTCGCTCGCCGACGGCAAGATCGCCCAGTCCGACCTCGACATGCTCCACCTGACCGACGACGTCGACGAGGCCGTGCGGATGATGGTCGAGGCCCGGGACGGTGACGCTCGATGATGTGGGTCTTCGCGGTCCTGATCGTGCTCGCGATGGGTGGCGTCGCCATGCTCGCGTCCGGCAAGGGTGCCCCGCTCGCGGAGGCGTACGACGACCGCCCGGACGCGATCGTGCCCGCGACGGGTCCGTTGAGCGGCGACGACCTGCGGCGGGTGCGGTTCTCGATCGCCCTGCGTGGCTACCGGATGTCGGAGGTCGACGCGCTCCTCGACCGCCTCGCCACCGAGCGGGAGTCGGGCCACGGCACCTCCGACGAGGCGCCCCGCGACCCGGGACCCGGCGTCGGCTGGTCGCCGGGTGAACCGCCGGTGACGCCGGAGGGTCGTGGCGGCGAGCCCACCGCGTAGGGCACACTTCCCAGCGTGTCGACCCTGGTGATCGTCTACGTCCTGACCGCCCTCGCGGCCGTCGTCGTCGTTCTCACGCGAAAGCGGCTCGGCAAGGAGGAGGCCGTCGCGGGGCGCTTCCAGGTGGGTCGCCAGCTCGTCAACCTACACACTGCCGCGGGCGTCCTGGCCCTCGTGACCTGGGTGGTCTTCCTGGTCGCCGACGAGGGGACCACGTTCGGCAGCGCGACCGTCGGGATCGCGGCCCTCGCGTTCTGGTGGGTCACCGTCGTGGCCGGCCTGCTCATCCTCCTGCGCTGGCTGCCCAGCCACGGCAAGCACGCCTCCGAGGGCGCCCTGGACTCCTGGTCCGAGGGGCCTGGCCTCTCCGTCCTCGCGCACGTGGGCTTGCTGGTCGGCGTCTGCGTCTTCACGTGGGACTACCTCAACGCCTACGTCTGAGCGTGGTCTGATGGGGGCCATGAGCCGCCGTCTCGGGACGTCCCTTGCCATCCTCGCCCTGCTGGCCGCCGCCGCACCCGTCGTGCCGACGGCCGCGACCGCCGCTGCCCAGGCACGACAGGGGCCCGACCGTCCGGCGGTGATCGGCAAGCGCGTCATCGGCGAGTCGGTGCGCGGTCGCGACATCGTCGCCTGGCACCTCGGCGAGGTGGGCAAGCCCAGGGTGCTGCTCGTCGCCACCATGCACGGCAACGAGGGTGCGCCCCGCCAGATCCTGCAGACGCTGCGCGACGGGCAGACGATCCACGGCATCGACCTGTGGGTGCTGCCGACGTACAACCCGGACGGGCTCGCGGCCGGCACCCGCAAGAACGCCCACGGCGTCGACCTCAACCGCAACTTCCCCTACCACTGGGCCGACCTCGACGGGAGCTACGAGTCCGGGCCCAAGGCGGGCTCCGAGCCGGAGACGCGGGCGATGATGAGGTTCCTGCGCAAGATCCGGCCGGCCTGGATCGTCAGCTTCCACCAGCCGCTGCACGGGGTGGACACCGACACCAAGCGCCCGGCCTTCTCCCGGCGCGTGGCGCGCCACCTGCACCTGCCGACCAAGTCCTTCACCTGCGGCGGCGTGTGCCACGGGACCATGACCGGTTGGTTCAACGACCGCTTCAAGGGCACCGCCCTGACGGTGGAGTACGGCGCCCACCCGGGGCCCCGGCAGATGCGCCGCCGGGCGCCGGGACAGGTCCTGTCGATCTGGGGTGCCTTCCGGGGCACCTGGGCCGTCGGGCAGGCTGGCGACTAGCGGTCAGCGCCCCTCGAAGACCGGCTTCTCCTTGGCCACGAACGCCGCGACGGCGGCAGCGTGGTCCGCGGTGGCGCCGGTCTGCTTCATCATCGAGCTCTCGAACTCCAGGGCCTCCTCGAACGAGTGGCCGGCGGCGTACGCGACCGACCGGCGCATCGCGCCCAGGGCCACCGTCGGGCCGGCCGCGAGCCGCTCGGCCAGGCTCCGGACCTCGGCCTCGAGGTCGGCCGCGGGGACCACCCGGGTCGCCAGGCCCAGCTCGAGCGACTCCTCGGCCTTGACCGTGCGCGGGAAGTAGAGGAGCTCCAGCGCCTTGGCACGGCCGACGAGGAGCGGCAGGTGGTAGCTCGCGCCGGTGTCGCAGGAGAGGGCGACGTTGGCGAACGCCATGTTGAAGCCGGCCGTGTCTGCCAGGACCCGCAGGTCGCAGGCGAATGCGACGCTGGCGCCGGCGCCGGCCGCCACCCCGTTGACCGCCGCGACGACCGGCTTGGCCATCGAGGCCAGCGCCGTCACGATCGGGTTGTAGTGCTCGTCGACGGTGCGGAAGAGCGACTCGCTCGACCCGCTCTGCAGGATCTGGATGTGCTCCTTGAGGTCCTGGCCGGTGCAGAACGCCCGGCCGGTGCCGGTGAGCACGACACAGCGGGCGGCGGGGTCGTCGGCGACCGCGCGCACGGTCTCGAGCAGCAGCTCCTTGGTCGCGACATCGAGGCTGTTCATCGCCTCGGGCCGGTTGAGCGTGATCGTGGCGACGCCGTCGGTGAGGTCGAGCAGCACGGCAGGGGAGTCGGTCATGGGCTGCAGTCTGCCGGATCCGGTCCGTCAGGAGTCCAGGCAGCGGGCCACGAACCGGTCGGCGCCCGGCTTGAGCCGGGTGGCCTCGCTCGCGAACAGCTCCGCGGCCGCCACGCCCGGCCAGTCGGCCGGCAGCAGCTCGCCGGGCAGCCCGGGGTCGGCGAAGAGGAACTTGCGCCACTCGTGGACCAGGTGGAAGCGCGCGGCGAAGGCGGCCTCGTCCTCGTCGTCGTGGGCGTCCAGCTGGGCCGCGATCAGGTCGTCGGCGGTCGCGAGCCACCGGGAGTAGGCGTCGTGCAGCGCCGCGAGGTCCCAGGCGCTCGTGGGGGGCGGGTCGAAGTCGGCGGCCCGGGCGGTGCGGACCGCTGCGCCCGCGCGGTCCAGCACGGAGGCGAGCTCGGCGCGCGGGTAGGGGCTGACCCAGACGTTGTCGGACAGCTCGGCATAGCCCACGAAGCCGAGGTCGGCGCGCAGGCGGGTCCGGGCACTGCGCGCGGCCGGGGGCTCGACGATCGCGAGGTGCCAGCCGCCGTCCCAGTCCGGCTCGGAGCGCCGGTAGATGCGGTCGGCGGCCTCGTCGAGGCGGCGTACGGCGCGCTCGGTGGCGCGGTAGCCCCGCCCGGTGGCGAGCTGCACGGGCTCGAGCCAGCCCTGCATGACCATCCGGGAGATGGCGGTCCGGACGGCCGGTGCCGCGATGCCCACGGGGTCCAGCAGCCGCACCACAGCGGCCACCGGAGCCTGGCTGCCCCGGGCCCGCAGGTGGTCCCCGTAGACGTCGAAGAGGGCCGACCGAGCATGCATGCGGGGAGTCTGCCAGCCACCTGCCCCCGGGCGCCCGTGAGTTATGGGATGGCCGGTGGTCCGCGGAGCGCCCACCATGGGGGATAATGGACGACGCGTACGGCGTGCGGGGGTCGCTCGGACCCTCTCCGCTCTGGAAAAGCAACAGGAAGAGGTGCGCGGATGGCGGCGATGAAGCCGCGGACCGGCGACGGTCCGCTGGAGGTCACCAAGGAAGGGCGCGGTATCGTGATGCGCGTCCCGCTCGAGGGCGGTGGCCGCCTCGTTGTCGAGCTCAACGCCGAGGAGGCAGGCGCTCTCGGCAGCGCACTGAAGGACGTCGTCGGCTGATGGCCTCCTGATGCCGGTGGCCGCACCCGACGCTCCCTCGCTCCCCGCGCAGGTCTCACCGCCGGAGTTCGCGCTCAGCGACCTCCGGCCGCACGCCATCCTCGGCGTCGAGGTGCTGGCCCTCCCGGTCCTGCCGGGTGAGGCGGGCGGCTCGGTGCTGCTCGGGCCCGGTGGCGACGAGGTGTCCGAGCAGCTCGGCACCGACCTGCTCGCGCTGCTCGAGATGAACCGGGCGACCGGCAGGGCCGGTGAGGTGACCTCGCTCCCGGTCCCCCTCGGGGGGCCCGAGAACGACGCGCTGCGCTGGGTGCTGCTGGTCGGTGTGGGCGACCAGGGCGTGCTCGACTTCCGGCGGGCTGGGGCCGCGCTGGCCCGCGCCACCCGCGACCGGACCAGTGTCGCCACGTCGATCCCGGCGCTCGCACCCGACGAGGGGCTCGAGGCGTTCGTGGTGGGTGCGATGCTCGGCTCGTTCGGCTTCCACTGGCGCTCCACACCCCCCGAGCACCTGCCGGTGGCCCGGGTCGTGCTGGCGGGCCTCCCCGACCGCGACTCGCTCGCGCCCGCGCTCGACCGCGCGCTCGCCATCGGCGGCGCCGGGTGGCGCGCCCGGATGCTCGCGACGGTCCCGTCGAACCTCAAGAGCCCTGCCTGGCTGGCCGAGCAGGCCCGCCTCCTGGGTGAGGAGTCCGGACTCGCGGTCACCATCTGGGACGAGCGCAAGCTCGCCGACGAGGGTTTCGGCGGCATCATCGGGGTCGGTCAGGCCTCCGCGACACCGCCGCGCCTGATCCGCCTCGACTACACGCCCCACAAGGCGAACAGGAAGACCCCGACCGTGGTCCTGGTCGGCAAGGGCATCACCTTCGACACCGGTGGTCTCTCGATCAAGCCCGGCGAGGCGATGGTCAACATGAAGCGCGACATGACCGGCGGCGCCGTCGTCATCGCCGTGCTCGGCGCCCTCGGTGCCGTGGGCTGCCCCGTGCGGGTCGTCGGCCTGGTCGCCGCGGCCGAGAACGCCATCGGCGGCAACGCGCTGCGCCCCGGCGACGTCCTGCGCCACTACGGCGGCCGCACCAGCGAGGTCACCAACACCGACGCCGAGGGCAGGCTGGTGCTCGCCGACGCGCTGGCGTACGCCGTCGACACGATCGAGCCCGACGTCATCGTCGACATCGCGACGCTGACCGGCGCGATGAAGGTCGCCCTGGGCCAGCGCCTGGGCGGCTACTTCGCCAACCACGAGGGCCTCGCCGACGTGATCTCGGCGGCCGGCGAGGCCGCGGGCGAGCCACTGTGGCGCTTCCCGCTGGCCGAGGCCTACGAGGAGAAGCTCAGCTCGAAGGTCGCCGACGCCGACAACGCGCCGGGCGGGCCGGGCGCGATCACCGCGGCCCTGTTCCTCCAGCACTTCGTCGGCGACGTCCCGTGGGCCCACCTCGACATCGCGTCGGCGGGCGACTCGCCCGACGAGCGCCACGAGTGGACCACCGGCCCCACCGGCTTCGGAGCCCGGGCCCTGCTGACCTGGCTCGGTGCCGACGACCCGGTCGGAGCGATCTCGTGACCCACCCGGCGAACATGTTGGGTCTGACCGTCCGCTGGTCCCTCGCCGACGCGCCCGAGGGCGTCGAGGCCGAGCTGGCGTCGTACGTCGCCGACACCTCGCACGCCCGGTTCACCGGCATGGGCGGGCTGGGGTTCAAGACCTGGCGGATGCGTGCCGGCGAGTGGTTCGAGGGCTGCTACGTCTTCGCGAGAGACGAGGACCGCGCGGAGTTCCAGCGCACCTTCAGTGCCGGCGCCGCGGACGCCCCCGGGTCGAAGATCGTCGGCAGCGCGCCGATCCTCATCGAGGAGTGCGACGTCGTGGCGGTCGCCGAGGGCGCCGAGGGCTTCCGGGCCACCCCCCGCGCCTGACGGTCGTTCGGTGGTCGAGTAGGGCGCGCAGCGCCCGTATCGAGACCGGGTCAGACCTCGGGGGTCCACACCTTCTTGGCGGCCAGCAGGCCGTCGCCCACGGGCAGCAGCACGGACACGAGGCTCTCGTTCTCGGCGATGGCATGGCCCAGGTCGCGGATCGAGACGGTGTCCTCGTCGCGCTGGGCGGGGTCGGCGACCCGGTCGTGCCACAGGGCGTTGTCGAACGCGACGACGCCGCCGGGCCGCAGCAGGCGCATGGCCTCCTTGAGGTAGGCGGCGTACTCGGCCTTGTCGCCGTCGCAGAAGACCAGGTCGTAGTGGCCGTCGGTGAGGCGGGGGAGCACCTCGAGCGCGGCCCCGGAGATCGTGCGGGCCCGCTGGGCCGGGATGCCGGCGTCGGCGAAGGTCTGCTTGGCGAGCCGCTGGTGCTCGGCCTCGATGTCGACCGTGGTCAGCACGCCGTCTGAGCGCATCCCGCGCAGCAGCCACAGCCCCGAGACGCCGGTGCCGGTGCCGACCTCGACGACCGCCCGGGCGTCCAGGACGGAGGCGAGGAAGCGGAGGGCGGCGCCGCCGCCGGAGCCGATCGGGACGACCCCGACCTCCTCGGCGCGGGCGCGGGCCGCCGCGAGGACGTCGTCCTCGGCGACGAAGCCCTCGGCGTAGGACCAGCTCGCGGGCTTGATCGGCGTGGTGATGGTTGCCTCCTGGGTGAGGCCGGGCGAACCCGGATGAAGTGGAAACACCGTATCGTGAAGAGACGGGAACACCACGGGGCCACGAGTCGTTGTCCGGGTGAGTTCACAGCATCTGGGTGGAAGCCTTCACAGGGTTCTCTCAGCCGCACTTCCTAGCGTGAGGGGTCAGGGCACTGTTCGGATCACAGGCGCGGACGACGCGCGGCAAGGAGACCCCGGTGGACGCAGAGGCGGACCCCCGCGGCACCGACGGCGTGCCGTCGTGGGACGAGATCGTCGAGCAGCACTCCGATCGGGTCTACCGGCTGGCCTACCGCCTGACCGGCAACCGGCACGACGCGGAGGACCTCACCCAGGAGGTCTTCGTCCGGGTCTTCCGGTCGCTGTCGACGTACACCCCGGGCACCTTCGAGGGCTGGCTGCACCGGATCACGACCAACCTCTTCCTCGACCAGGCGCGCCGCAAGCAGCGGATCCGCTTCGACGCCCTCTCCGACGAGCGCGCGGACCGGCTCACCAGCACCACCCCGACGCCCGACGTGGCGTACGCCGACACGACCTTCGACGACGACATCGAGCGGGCCCTCGCGACCCTGCCGCCGGACTTCCGGGCGGCCGTCGTCCTGTGCGACGTCGAGGGGCTCACCTACGAGGAGATCGCCGGGATCCTCGACGCCAAGCTCGGCACCGTCCGCTCCCGCATCCACCGTGGCCGGGCCATGCTCCGCGCGGCGCTGGCCCACCGCGCCCCCCAGGGCGGCCGCGCCCGCTACTCCGGTCCGGCCCCGACCACCGGCGTGCTCTCCGGGTGGGGGACCCCGTGATCGGCCACCTCGGACCACGCATCAGCGCCCTGCTCGACGGCCAGCTCTCCCCGGAGGAGGCCGAGCGGGCGTGGGTCCACGTCCACGCCTGCCACGCGTGCCGTGACCAGGTCGAGCGCGAGGGCTGGGTCAAGACCCGGCTCGCCGGCCTCTCCTACGGCGGCGGCCCGGCTCCCGAGCACCTCAAGGGCTCGCTGCTGGGCGGCCCCGCCGGCGTGCCGCCCGGTGACGCCTACCTCGCCCTGGCCGGGGCCCACGGGAGCCGGCTGCGCCGCAACGGCGGGCTGGTCGCGATCGGCGGCGGTGCCGTCGGCGCGGCCGTGATGGGAGTGCTCGCCCTGGGCGTCGCCCCCGCCGACGCGCCGGTCGACCGCCCCGCCCCCCTGACCCACCTCGTACGGCCCTCCGACGCGCCGCGTGTCGTCACGCCGACGCTGTCCCCGGCGGCCAGCCCGGGTCGTCGCGAGCGCACCCCGTAGGTCCCGATTTAGGCGTTGGGTCAAGATAGGGACGTGAACGACGACGACCAGCGCCCCGAGCCCGGTCCAGACCAACCCGCCGCCCGGCCCTCGACCGGTCCCTCCGACCGCCCCGCGGAGGGCGACGGCGCGGCCGAGACCGAGTCGACCCTGCCGCTGAGCTTCGCCCGGCCCACCGAGCCGCCGGCTCCCTCGTGGGTCCCGCCCACGACCCAGGCGCCGCCGCTGCACTGGGCGCCGTTCCCGCCCCCCGGCACCCAGCCGCTCCAGGCCGCGCCGGCCCAGCACGCCGCGCCCCGGGGCCGCGTGCCGGGCTGGATCTGGC
>JAOPXF010000062.1 GCA_025965295.1 Nocardioides sp. | reverse complement strand
CGCAAGAAGCAGCGCCAGCCGCAGCAGTCGATGTCCGAGGACGTCGAGGACTGGCAGCTCGCCCGTGCCGAGTCGCACTCCTCCACCGGGCTCAAGTCCGCGGAGATGGAGGCCCTCGAGCACCTCCCCGACTCGCAGGTCAAGGACGCGCTCCAGCGGCTCCCCGAGGAGTTCCGCCTCGCGGTCTACCTCGCCGATGTCGAAGGATTCGCCTACAAGGAGATCGCCGAGATCATGGAGACCCCGATCGGCACCGTCATGTCCCGGCTGCACCGGGGCCGGCGCCAGCTGCGCGACATGCTGTCCGACTACGTCCGCACCAACGACCTGCTGCCGGTCGGCCGCGACGGGAGCGAGTCGTGAGCCACTCCCACCAGCACCCCGACGAGGTCTCGGCCAGTGAGTGCGCCGACTACCTCGAGCGGATCGTCTACTTCCTCGACAACGAGCTCGACGAGGCCGACTGCTCGGCCGTGCGGATGCACCTCGACACGTGCAACCCGTGCCTGGAGAAGTACGACCTCCAGCGCACCGTGAAGGCCGTCGTGGCCCGCTCCTGCTCCGAGGCCGCTCCCGATGAGCTGCGCCAGCGCGTGCTCTTCCGGATCCGCGAGGTCCAGGTCCAGATCACCGACGGCTGACTGCGTCCGGTCGTACGACGAGAGCCCCCGGCCGATGGCCGGGGGCTCTCGTGTGCTCTGTGGCGACGCTCAGGCGTTGGGACGCTTGCCGTGGTTCGCCTTGTTCTTCTTGCGCGCGCGGCGCTTGCGTCCGGTCTTGCCCATGGTGTCCTCCTGATCGAGCCCGTGTTGAAATCCAAGGTCGCCCCGCGAGGGGCATCGGGTCATCCTCTCAAATCGGCTGCCCGAGAGGAAATCGGGTCCGTCACGGGCCGCCTACAGGCGGGACAGGAAGCGCTGGGCATCCACCACGACCCGGGTGATCTCGGCGGTGCCGATCACCTTGCCGTTGCCCCCGAGATGGCGTGCGGCGACCGTGAAACGGTGCAGCCGGCCGTCGACGTACGACGAGGACGCGGTCACCTCGACCTCCTGGCCGACCGCGCTGGCGCCGAGGTGCTCGAGGGAGACCCGGGTGCCGACGCTGGTCGCTCCGTCGACCAGCGACTCCTCGATCGCGGCACAGGTCGCGGCCTCGCACCACGCCAGCAGCCGCGGCGTGCCGAGCACCTCGAGGCTGCCCGAGCCGACCGCGCGCGCGGTGTCCGCCTCGGTCACGGTGAAGGTCAACATGGCGTCCATGTCAGTCCAGTCTCTTGTGGAAGGCGATCAGGCTGACCCCGGGAACCGGCTGCCAGTCGCGGGCGGGCGCCCGCTCGAAGCCGAGGCGTTCGTAGAGCCGGTGTGCACCGGCCATCTCCGGCAGGCTCGACAGCACCACCGACCGCGCCCCCTGCTCCGCGGCGCGCTCGAGGGCGAGCCGGGCCAGCGCCTCGCCGACGCCCGTCCCGCGGGCCTGCGGTGCGACGGCGAGCATCCGGAACTCACCCTCGTCGGGCCCGGCCAGCTCGCGCCAGGGTGAGCCCGGTGGACAGACGGTGACGCTGCCGACCACCTCGTCGCCGTCGTCGGGCGTCGCGACCCAGAGCTCGGCCTCGCGGTCGCGGGACGCCGCGTCGCGCAGCCGGGCGACGTAGGGGTCGTCGGCGCCCAGCGTGAACTCGGTGTACGCCGCGACCGTCACCTCGCCGGCCGCCTCGTGGTCGGCCGGCGTCGCCCGGCGCAGCCGCACCACCTCAGATGCCGAACGTGGCGCGCGGGTAGGCCGCGTCGACGTCGGTGATCACGTTGACGAGGTAGGGGACGTCGGACGCGAACGCGCGGTCGATCGCCGCACCGATCTGGCGGGGGTCGGTCACGGTCTCGCCGGCGCCGCCCAGCGCCTTGACCACCTCGTCGTACGCCGTGCGCGGGGCGAGGTCGGCGGCGACGTCGTACCCGTAGAGCATCTGCATCGGGCCCTTCTCCAGGCCCCTGGCGGAGTTGTTGCCCATCACCATGACGACGGGCAGGTCGTGGCGGACCAGCGTGTCGACGTCCATCAGGGAGAAGCCGGCCGCACCGTCGCCGAGCAGCAGCACGACCTGGGCCGACGGGCGCGCGATCCGGGCCGCGATCGCCCCGCCGAGCCCGGCGCCGAGGCAGCCGTAGGGGCCGGGGTCGAGCCAGCCGCCGGGCCGCTTCGGCTCCACGTACTTGCCCGCGAAGCTGACGAAGTCGCCGCCGTCGCCGATCACGACGGCGTCGTCGGCCAGCCGCGGCACCAGCTCGCCGTAGATGCGGGCCGGGTGGATCGGGTCGGCCTCGGCGCCGAGGAGGGCGCGGTCACGCTCGGTGGCGGTCGCGACGCTCGCCTGCAGGTCGCCCACCCAGGCGCTCCAGTCCGGGCGGCGCGGGGCCCGCTCGAGCGCGGCCTGCAGGCCGTCGAAGACCGCGGTCAGGTCGCCGGACACGGCGGACGCGAGCGTGGCGTGGGTCGAGAGCTGGCCGGGGGAGTCGGCGACGTGCACGACCGGGGCGGGCGCGGCGCTCGCCCCGGAACCGGACGCGGTGCCGCCGAAGACGCCGTAGCCGAGCCGGAAGTCCAGCGGCGTCCCGACCACGACCACGAGGTCGCTGGTGCCGAGCGCC
>JAOPXF010000049.1 GCA_025965295.1 Nocardioides sp. | reverse complement strand
CGCGCGTGAGCGCGTCCTCAGGCACACGACCCTCGTCTCGAAGGCCAGCGCGTACGTCGCGGTCTGGGCGGTGCTCGCGTTCCTGGCCGGGCTGCTGTTCTTCCTGCTCAGCAGCCGCACGATCGTGCTGGCCAGCCACGACGCGGTGCTCCGCCCCACCCTCAGCGGAGCGGTGGTGGTGCACACGGGCCCCGTGCTGCCGGACTTCCGCCGCGACTCGGGCGGGCCGATCGGCGTCGACATCAGGCTCGGCAAGACCGAGGCCGGCTCGACCGAGGAGCTCGTCCAGCGCTACGCCTACATCGCGAGCCAGCCGGAGGGGCAGATCGCGAAGGTGCGCGACGCCCTGGTGAGCATGGCGCTCGCCGCGGCCCTGAGGGGGGCGGTCGTCGGCCTGGTCCCGATCCTGGTGTGGCTGCTGCTCGGAGCCGGTCGCCGCCGTGAGCTGCTCGCGCGAGCCCGCAGCCCGGGAGGCGCGCTGGCGACCGGGCTGGTCGTGCTGCTGGCGGTGGCGCTCTGGCAGCCGTGGGACCCCGACGAGGACACCGTGGAGTCGACGCGCGCGTGGCAGTCCCTCGCGGACTTCCTCGGCCCGGAGGTCAACCTGCCCGCGGAGGCGGCCGGCATCGAGGTCCGCGGCGACGTGACCACCACGCAGACCCAGCGCCTGATTGCCAGCGCCATCGACACCTACGACAAGAGCAAGACGTTCTACGCCACCGCGGCCGAGAAGGCCGCGGACCTGACCCTGCGCACCCCGGAGCAGGGCGACACCGTGGTCCTGCTGGTCTCCGACCGGCACGACAACATCGGCATGGACGCGGTCGCCCGCGCGGTCGGCGACGCGGGCGGGGCGACGGCCGTCTTCGACGCCGGCGACGACACCTCGGCGGGCCAGAGCTGGGAGGCCTTCTCGCTCGACTCGCTGACCACGAACTTCGACGACCTCGACCGTTGGGCCATCGCCGGCAACCACGACCACGGGTCCTTCGTGACCGGCTACCTCGCCGACCACGGCTGGACGACGCTCGACGGCACCGTCGTGGACGGCCCCGCGGGCACGCGGCTGCTCGGGGTCGACGACCCGCGCTCGAGCGGGCTCGGCAGCTGGCGCGACGAGACCGGGCTGAGCTTCGACGAGGTCGCCACGCGTCTCGCCGACGCCGCCTGCGCCGCCCAGGACGACGGGGACCGGGTCACGACGCTGCTCGTGCACGACGCGAACCTCGGCCGGGAGACGCTCGACCGGGGCTGTGCCGACCTCGTGCTCGCCGGGCACCTGCACCTCCAGTCGGGGCCGACGCGGGTGATGGGGGCCAGCCAGCAGGCCGGCTACTCCTACACGAACGGCACCACCGGCGGTGCGGCCTACGCCATCGCCGTCGGCAGCAAGCCCAAGCGGGAGGCCGAGGTCACCCTCGTGACCTACCGCGACGGGCGCCCCGTCGGCCTCCAGCCCGTGACCCTGCAGACCAACGGGGTCTTCGAGGTCGCGGACTACGTGCCGCTGCACCTCACCCAGGCCACGCCCGAGGCTCAGAAGTAGTCGCGGATGTGCACGCGCCGGCCACCGAGCAGCCGGTCGAGCACCCCGTCGTACGACGTGGGGCCGGTGAGGTGCCCGGCCATCCGCAGCGTCGCGGACGACTGGGTGCCGGCGTAGGCGAGGGCCAGGCCCTGCGGCGTGAAGACCGGCGCGCCCGGTGCGTGCACCCGCTCGCAGGCGGTCCGGCCGTCGCTGACCCGCAACCGGTAGCCGCCGTCGAGCAGACCCAGGGGGTCGCCGGCCACCGCGAAGCTCGCCTCGGCATCACCGTCGAAGGTGCGGGTCGTGAAGGCCCCGGGCACGTCGAGCAGCCGCAGCATGTAGGGACGGCTCCGGACCGCCCGCCAGCTGCTCGTCGGCAGCACCAGCCGGGCGATGTCGTCGCCGGACGTGGTCAGCCGCAGCCGCCCCACCACCGGGGAGAAGGACGCCAGCACCCGCCACAGCGCCCGGTGGGCCTCGGGGTCCAGCGCCACCAGGTCGGACACCTCCAGGGCCGCCTCCGCCGGGTCGTAGCCCGGGCCGCGCCGCCAGCTCGCGAAGCCCATGACCTCGCCCGCGTCGTCGATCGCGAGGGTGGTCCCGGTGTGCTCGGCGAGGTACTCCTCGTCCGACTCGGGGAACGACGGGCCTCGGCGCGTCAGGGGACCGTTCTGGGCCGCGGCCCAGGTGTCGTACACCCGGCGTACGGCGCCCACGTCGGCCACGGTCGCCCGCCGGGTGGTCATCCCGACCGGGGCACGGACGCGCGCCAGCTCGGCCAGCGGCACCTCGACCGTGTCCAGGGCGCCGACCAGCTCGTAGCCCAGCCGGCGGTAGATGCCCGGGGCGGTCGGATACAGCGTGGAGACCACCTCGTCCCGGTCGCGCGCCTCCTCGAGGACTGCCCGAACAAGGTCCGAGAGCAGGCCGTCGCCGCGTCGCTCGGCGACGACGGTCACGCCGGCAACGCCACAGGTCGAGACCTCGGCCCCGCCGAACCACGAGTGGTACTCGCGGCCGACGATGCGCGCCACCAGACGGCCGTCGTCGAACGTGCCCCACGCATGCCGGCCCGGCGCGACCGAGCCCTCCGGCGTGGGCGCCGGTGTCCCCGCGGGCAGGTCCCCGAACGCCTCCAGACCCAGCCCCCAGGACTGGTCGAAGTCGTCGGCCGTCAACCGCCGGGTCACGAGGTCGGAGCGAGCCATGGCGGCAACGTACCCGTTGCCGCCGACCGGAAGAATCGCGGTGTTGTGTCACGCGGGCGGACCGGTCAGGCGTCTGATGGGTGTGAGCATCTCCGAGACGGACGTCGGCGTGACCCAGCCGCGGAAGGTGGCCAGGGTGCAGGACTTCGACGAGCTGGTGATCGCCACCGGTCGGACGCTGCACCGCGCCGCCCTGCTGCTCACCGCGGGTGACCACCACCTGGCCGAGGACCTCCTCCAGACGACGTACGCCAAGGTGTACGCCGCGTGGCGCCGCGTCAGCCACGCGGACGACCCGGTCGCCTACACCCGGACCGTGCTCACCCGGACCTACCTGTCGCACCGGCGGCTGCGACGCTCCTCGGAGCGCCCGACCGACGCGCTCCCCGATCGTGGGAGCGAGCCGCCGGACGCCGCCGACCGGCTCGACCTGATGGCAGCGCTGCGGCTGCTCTCAGCCGACGACCGCGTGGTCGTCGTCCTGCGCTACTGGCTGGACCGCAGCGTGGCGGAGACGGCCCGCGAGCTCGGTCTCAGCGAGACCGCCGTCCGCACCCGTTCCCGGCGCGCACTGGCCCGCCTGCGCGTCCACCTCACCGACCTCGAGGAGGAGTCCTGATGAAGCTGCACGACCACCTGACCGACACGCTGGACCGGATCGACCAGACCGGCCCCGACCTCGACCGCCTGACCACTACCGCCCGCATCCGGGGCGGCGCGCTGCGTCGGCGTCGTGCCACCGGCCTCTCGGTGGCCGCCGGCGTCGCCGCGCTCGCCCTGACCGGTGGCCTGTTCGCCGGACTGTCCGGCTCCGAAGGCTCGGTGCCCCTCGCGAGCGACCCGGGTCGCACCGGCGCCCCCGTCGTCACGCCCGACCTCGACGGCCCGCGTGCCGCCACGACCGGGCAGTCGGCGGTCCTCGCGCTGCGCTGGGCCTTGGACCAGCAGCGGCCCGGCGCCGCAACCGAGCTCGCCGGCCAGCTCTTCGCGACCGGTGGGGACTACTACGTCGAGCTGCACTGGGCCGACGCCGACGGCCTCGGCTCCTCGCTCGTCGGGCTCAACGTCCAGCACGGCCGGGGCATGCACGTCGACAGCTGCGCCGAGATCACGGCCTGGTGCCGCGTCAGCACGCTTTCCGACGGCTCGCAGCAGACGGAGTACGACGAGACCGACCCCGTGCCCGACGGCGTCGGTCGTCGCCGGGTCGTCGACCTGCTGCGCCCCGACCACCTGCGGATCGTCGCCACCAGCACCAACGGCTTCGAGCAGGCGGGCGGCGTGTGGGACCTCACCCGGACGTCGCCGCCCCTGACCTTCGGCGACCTCGAGGCGATCACCCGGCAGCCGATCTGGGGCGACACCCTGCCGGTGGCGTTCGTCGAGGCCGGCGAGCACATGACCGACTACCGCGACATCAACGACCACGGCGGGTGGATCGGCGGCAACTCCTAGGACGTCCTACGATCGGCTCATGGCCACCACCGTCGACCGACTGCTCCCCACCGAGGAGGCCGAGGCGCTCCTCGACCTGACCCGGCAGCTCGCGACGAAGGAGCTGGCACCGCAGGTCGCCGACCTGGAGGAGCGGGCGGTGTTCCCCGCCGAGGCCTACGCCCTGCTCGGTCGGTCCGGCCTGCTGAGCCTCCCCTTCGACGAGGAGCACGGCGGCGGCGGGCAGCCCTACGAGGTCTACCTCCAGGTGATCGAGGAGATCGCGACCGCCTGGCCCAGCGTCGGGGTCGGCACCAGCGTCCACTCGCTCACGGCCTCCGTGGTTGCGGCCAACGGCAGCCCCGAGCTGGTCGCCGCCTGGCTGCCGCGGATGCTCTCGGGCGACTGGCTCGGTGCCTACTGCCTGTCCGAGCCGCAGGCGGGCTCGGACGTGAGCGGGATCCGGACCAAGGCGGTCCGCGACGGCGACGACTACGTGGTGACCGGCACCAAGCAGTGGATCAGCAACGGATCGTGCGCCGACTACTACATCCTCTTCGCCCGTACGTCCGAGGACCCCAAGCGCGGGCTCTCGGCCTTCGTGGTCCCTGCCGACACCGCGGGCATGAGCTTCGGTGCCCCCGAGAAGAAGATGGGCCTCGCCTGCGACGTCACCACCCAGGTCATCTTCGAGGGCGCCCGGATCCCGGCCGCCCAGCTCGTCGGCGAGGAGGGCGCGGGCATGAAGGTCGCGCTCTCCGCCCTCGACGCCGGTCGCCTCGGCATCTCCGCGGTCGCGACCGGCATCGCCCAGGCCGCGCTCGCGCACGCGGTGGCGTACGCCGGGGAGCGCCGCCAGTTCGGCAAGGCCATCGGGGAGTTCCAGGGCCTCCAGTTCCTGCTCGCCGACATGGCCGCCGACGTCGAGCGGGCCCGGGCGACGTACCTCCACGCCGCCCGCCTCAAGGACGCCGGCCTGCCGTTCTCCCGTCAGGCCTCGATCGCCAAGCTCACCGCCACCGACGCGGCCATGCGGGTCACCACCGATGCGATCCAGGTGCTGGGCGGCAACGGCTACACCCGCGAGTACCCCGTCGAGCGCCTCTTCCGCGACGCCAAGGTGACCCAGATCTTCGAGGGCACCAACCAGATCCAGCGCATGGTCATCGGGCGCGACCTGCTGCGCTGAGCCTCCCCGTCGGCCCCGGCGCCGACGCTGGACCGGACCACCTGTGGTGGCCGTCACCTTCTCCCGCCTGCCTCGTTGTGAACTAGTACGTGTTCTAGAAACGTTGCGTGGAGGGAACCATGCTCAAGCTTCGTGTGCGCCCGAGAGCGGCCCGTTCGGGACCGCTCGCCCTGGCGTTGGGGGTGTCGGCCCTGACGCTCGCGCTCGCGGCCTGCGGCTCCCAGCTGGACCCCGACACCGTGGCCAAGGTCAACGGGACGACGGCGGGTGCCCAGGGCGGCACCGTCGCGGGGGACGGCACCCAGGCCGACGGGAGCGTGCCGGGCTCGACCACCGGCGGTGGCGACTCGGGGACCACCGGCGGTGGTGGTGGCTCCACCACCACGACGACGGGCGGCGACGGCGGTGACGCGCCGCAGGGCAACGGTGACAACGCCGCCGACGGTGGCGTCAAGGGCGGCAGCTGCGACGGCTTCAAGAACACCACCGGCATCACCGACAAGACCATCACGATCGGCAACTCCTCCGACATCTCCGGGCCGGTGCCCGGGCTCTTCGAGGCCAGCCAGGACGCCGTCAAGGCGTACGTCGCCTACTTCAACGCCTCGAGCGACATCTGCGGCCGCAAGCTCGCGCTGAAGACCTACGACAGCCGCACGGACGCCTCGGCGGACCAGCAGGCCTACACCAAGGCCTGCGACGAGACCTTCGCGATGGTCGGCTCGATGTCGGCCTTCGACTCGGGCGGTGCCGGCACGGCCGAGAGCTGCGGCCTGCCCGACCTCCGCTCGGCGGGCGTCACGGGTGACCGGCAGGCCTGTGCGACCTGCTTCGGCGCCCAGTCCACGATGGCCGACCAGTTCGAGAACGCGGTGCCGGACTACGTCCTCAAGAACTACCCGGATGCCGCCGCGCACGCCGCGATGCTCTACATCAACGCCGGCGCGGCCGCGGAGAACGGCAAGACCCAGGCCGCGGCGATGGGCAAGCGCGGCATGCACTTCGACTACGTGCAGGGCATCGACATCTCGGAGTTCAACTACGCGCCCTACGTCCAGCAGATGAAGGACAAGGGCGTGCAGTACGTCCAGATGATCGC
Source organism: Nocardioides sp. (assembly GCA_025965295.1). Taxonomy (GTDB): domain Bacteria; phylum Actinomycetota; class Actinomycetes; order Propionibacteriales; family Nocardioidaceae; genus Nocardioides. The sequence goes on along the minus strand of JAOPXF010000049.1, from coordinate 6,135 downwards.
CTCGACCGACCAGTTCGTCCGCCTCGCCCAGGCGATGCAGCAGCAGGGCTTCGAGCCCGACGTCTTCATGCTCGACCCCACCGCCTACACCCGCGCGTACGTCGAGAACGGCGGCGACGCGGTCGAGGGCACCACCCTCTTCGTGAACTTCACGCCGTTCGAGGAGACGGCCAGCAACAAGGAGGAGCAGCTGTACCTCAGCTGGCTCCAGCAGGTGAAGCCCGGCGCCGAGCCGTCGTTCTTCGGGCTCTTCTCGTGGTCGGCGGCGCGCCTGTTCGTCCAGCAGGCGACCGCGCTGGGTGGGAAGCTGAGCCGGTCCACGCTGCTCTCGAGCCTCAAGGGCGTCGACAACTGGACCGCCAACGGCATGCACTCCCCCCAGCACGTCGGCGCCAAGCAGACGGGCGAGTGCTGGCGCTTCATCCAGCTGCGCCACGGGAAGTGGCAGCCGGTCGGCGGCACCAAGTACACCTGCAACGGCACCACCTCGGTCGGCTGACAACATGAGCTCGCTGCTGTCGTTCACGATCCTGGGCCTGTTCACGGGCGCGGCGTACGCCATCGCGGCCAGCGGGCTGGTGCTGACCTACACGACGACCCGGGTCTTCAACATCGCGCACGGCGCGTTCGGCATGGTCATGGCGTTCACGTTCTGGGACTTCAGCCAGCGCCAGGGGATGCCGGTCTGGCTCGCGCTCTTCCTGGTCCTCGGCGTGGTCGCGCCCGGCACCGGCTGGTTCATCCAGCGGTTCGTGACCCGCGGCCTGGGGGAGGGGCCGGTCAGCGTCGCGCTGGTCGTGACCGTCGGCCTCTTCGTGGGCTGCATCGGGATGGCGCAGCAGATCTGGCCGCCGGCCGCGCGCACCGTGCCGCCGTTCTTCCCCGCGAGCGGCCTCGAGGTGGCCGGCACCTACGTCACCGCGCACCAGATCATCACGATCGTGCTCTCGGCCGTGGTCGCACTGCTGCTCTACCTGCTCCTCAACCGCACCCGGATCGGCACGGCGATGCGCGCCTCGGTCGACAACCCCGACCTGCTCCGGCTCTTCGGCGGCAAGCCCACGCAGGTCGCCTCGCTGTCCTGGGCGGTCGGCACGTCGCTCGCCGCCCTCGCGGGCATCCTGCTGGTCCCGATCATCGGCCTCGACTACTACGCGCTGACCCTGCTGGTCATCAACGCCTACGCGGCCGCGATGCTGGGCGGGCTCAAGAGCCTGCCGCTGACCTTCGCGGGCGCGATGGGCCTGGGCATCATGCAGTCCTTCGCCGTGGCCTACCTCCCCGCCCAGGGGGCGCTGGCCGGCATCCGGGCCGTCGTGCCCGCGCTCTTCCTCTTCTCCGTCATCGTGCTGATGCCCCAGGCCCAGCTGCGGATCGGGCAGGTCAAGGGCATCGTGTCCGCCCCGCTGCCCTCGACCACCAAGGCACTGAGCTGGGGTGCCGCCCTGATGGTGGTGGCGGCCCTGCTGGCCACCTCGATGTCGCAGGCCAACCTGCTGCTGGTCGGCACCGCCGCGACGTACGCGATGGTGATGCTCTCCCTCGTGCTGCTGACGGGGTACGGCGGGCACGTCTCGCTCGCGCAGCTGACCTTCGCGGGCGTCGGCGCCCTCGCCTACGCCAAGCTCGACGAACCGAACCTCTACGGGCTCCTGCTGTCGGCGCTGGTGGCGGGTGCGGTGGGCGCCCTGGTGGCGCTGCCGGTGCTGCGCCTGACCGGGCTCTACCTCGCGCTGTCGACGCTCGCCTTCGGCGTGCTGATGGACAAGATGATCTTCCAGGCCGACTACGCGTTCGGCTACAACGGGACGCTCAAGGCCGAGCGGCTCTCGCTGCTCGGCGTCCACGTCGACTCCACGGGCGCCTACGTCGTGGTGATGGTCGCCTTCTTCGTGCTGATGGGGCTCGCGCTCCTGCTGCTCCGGCGCGGTGCGATCGGGCGGCTGCTGATCGCGATGCGCGACAGCCCGCAGGCCTGCGGCACGCTCGGCCTCGACCTGCGCTGGTTCCGGGTCGGCCTCTTCGGTGCGTCCGCCGCCATGGCCGGTCTAGCGGGGGCCCTGTTCGCCGGGCTCCGGGGCACCATCGGCGCCGCGGACTTCCAGTTCTTCAACAGCCTGCCGCTGCTGCTGCTCGCGGTCGTCTTCGGGGTCACCTCGGTGACGGGGGCGGCGCTCGGCGGGGTCGGACTGATGCTGCTGCCCGTGTTGCAGAGCTCCAACCCCGGGGCCGCCGGGGCCATCTTCGCCGTGATCGGCTTCGGCGCCGTGGCGCTCGGGCGGGATCCCAACGGACTGTCCAACCTGGTCTTCTCGCTGGGCCGCCGGCTCGACAAGCGGTTCGGCCTGCGGACCCGGCTGCCCCTGCTGGGGACCCGTCGTACTCCCGGGGACGACGGGTCCGTCGAGGTGCCGCTGCACCGCCTCGACCCGGCCGAGGCGGCGGCCGTCTCCGCCCCCGCAGCGTCGAAGGAGGTGCCCGCCCATGTCGCTCCTTGAGGTCGACGGAGTCGTCGTGCAGTTCGGCGGCGTGATCGCCGTCAACGGCGCCGGGTTCACGGCCGAGGCGGGTCGGGTCACCGGCCTGATCGGTCCCAACGGCGCCGGCAAGACCACCTGCTTCAACGTCATCAGCGGGCTCCAGAAGCCCAACCGGGGCACGATCCGCTTCGACGGGCGCACGGTCACCGGCGCCCCCGTCCACCGGCGCTCGAAGCGGGGCATGGGCCGCACCTTCCAGCGCCTGGAGGCGTTCGGCTCGCTGAGCGTGCGCGACAACGTCCGGGTCGCCTTCGACATCCACCGGGGCATCACCGGGCTCCTGCGCCCGGTCGCCGCCGACGTCGACGCGCTGCTCGAGCGGGTCGGCATCTCGGCCTACGCCCGCGACCGCGCCGACTCGATCCCCACCGGCACCGCCCGGCTCCTCGAGCTGGCCCGGTGCCTCGCCGCCGACCCCAAGCTGCTGTTGCTGGACGAGCCGTCGTCCGGGCTGGACGAGGCCGAGACCGACGCCTTCGGCGAGCTGCTCCGCGGGCTGGCCGCCGAGGGCCGCGGCATCCTCATGGTCGAGCACGACATGGATCTCGTGATGACGGTGTGCGACGAGATCCACGTCCTCGACTTCGGCGAGGTGATCGCCTCGGGAGCGCCCGCCGACATCCGGGCGAACCCGCGCGTGCAGGAGGCCTACCTCGGCTACTCGGACCCGGCCGACGAGACCCGCCACGACCTCCCGCCCGTCGAGCTCACCTCCGAGCTCCCCGCCGTCCAGGAGGTTTCAACATGAGCGCCCCGATCCTCGAGGTCGTCGACCTGCACGCCGCCTACGGCCGGATCGAGGTGCTGCGCGGGGTCGACCTGGTCGTGCCGAAGGGCGCCGTGATGGCGCTGCTCGGACCCAACGGCGGCGGCAAGAGCACGCTGGTCAAGGTCATCAGCGGGCAGAAGAAGGCCACGTCCGGCGACGTCCACCTCGGTGGCGTCCACGTCCAGGACGCCGAGCCCGAGGAGCTCGCCCGCCTCGGGCTGTGCACCGTGCCCGAGGGCCGGTCGGTCTTCCCCAACCTGACCGTCGAGGAGAACCTCACGCTGATGTCGTACGCCGGGGTCCCTGCCGCGGCGATCCTCGACACGGCGTACTCCTACTTCCCGCGCCTGCACCAGCGCCGCACCCAGCTGGCCGGCACCATGTCCGGCGGCGAGCAGCAGATGCTGGCCATGTCGCGGGCCCTGGCCTCCGACCCGGCGCTGCTGCTGCTCGACGAGCTCTCCATGGGGCTCGCGCCCCTCATCGTCGACGAGCTCTACCAGACCGTCGCCCAGATCGCCGAGAGCGGCGTCTCCATCCTCTGCATCGAGCAGTTCGCCCGGACCGCCCTGCGCGTCTCCGACTACGCGGCGGTGATGACCGGGGGCCGCATCGTGGCCACCGGCGAGCCGGCCGAGATCCTCGCCACCATGTCCGACGTCATCCTCGGAGGAGCAGCATGACCACCACGCCCCGCACGGTCTGCCGGCGGTTCGCCCGCTCCCTCGCCGCCTCGGCCGTCGTCGGGGTGATGCTCCCCGTCGCGGCGGCCGCACCCGCCCGGGCCGGCGACCACCAGGACCCGGCGTACAGCGGCTTCAGCACCCGCGCCGTCGCGACGCCGGTCCGCCTGGAGATCTACGAGCCGACGATCCCGATCCCCGCCAACCCGCAGGCCGAGGTGGAGTTCGGCTACTCCACCGTCGAGGCCGACAGCGGGAGCTCCACGGGCCGGGCCAGCTACCTGTGGCCCGGCGACGCGGTCGGCGAGGGCTTCAAGACGATCGTCGAGAACCTCGGGCTCCCCGAGGAGCTGAGCGGCCCCATCGGCGAGGGCGGCTACCCCAACCAGGTCAACTCCAGTTCCCCCTCGGGTGAGGCCTCCGAGGCCGACGAGCCGTTCCCCGGCATGGTGATGCGCACCAGCGCCTCGGCCGAGAAGACGGTCGCCCAGACCGGCTACTCGACGGACTGCCAGGTCGACGACGCGGGCTCGGGCTCCGGCGGCGGAGGCGGGACCCCGGGGCTGCCGCCGGTGCCGGGCCTGCCCGGCGTGCCCGGGCTGCCGGGCACGGTCGGCCAGCTGCTCTCCCCGAGCGCGGCACCCGGCTCGAAGCAGGCCACGGGATCGAAGGCCGCGAGCGCCGGAGAGGACCCGGAGTCCTCCTGCAAGATCCCCGCCGAGCTCGCCGCCCTGGTCGACTTCGGCGGCTACGTCTCGACGAGCACCTCGACGAACACCGGATCGGCCGTGGGCGCCACCTCGCGGGCCACGCTCTCCGACGTGGAGCTGCTCGGCGGCGTCATCACGATCTCCGACGTCCGGGCCAGGGCGGCCTCGGTCAGCGACGGCGACACGGGCAAGCCGTCCGGCGCCGCCGGCTACGGCACCCTCGCGATCGCCGGCCAGGAGTTCACGATCGGCCCCGACGGGGTCGAGGCCGCCGGCCAGAAGCAGCCGATCCCGGGCCTGCCCGACGACCCGGCCAAGGCGCTCGAGCAGCTCGGCGTGACGATCACGGTGCCGAAGCCGTCGTACGACCGCGACGGCGACAAGGCGACCAGCGACGTGGCGGGGCTCGTCGTGCAGATCGACACCCACCAGCTGCGCCAGATGCTCGACCCGGTCCCGTTCGACGAGATCGTCGGTGCCGTCCCCGACGAGGCCGGCCAGCTCAAGAGCCTGCTCGGGGCCGCCGTGCACCTCTCGCCGCGGTTCGTGATCACGCTCGGAGACGCCTCGACCGTCGTCGACACCGTCAAGGGCCTCGACGTGCCCGAGACGCCGCCGGCCACGGATCCGGGCGGCAGCACGACCGGCGACGGAGGCGGCGGCTCGACCGACACCTCCAGCACCTCGCCGCCCTCGGGTGACGCCCCCGGCGTCCCGGCCGGTGGCGACAGCCCGGACGCGAGCGCCGACGGCGACCTGACCGGCACCGCCCCGATGGGTGCGGGCCTGCCGCCGCTCTTCTCCATCCCGGGCGCGCTGCTCTTCGGCGGCCTCGCCCTCGCCGCCGCCGGCGGCAGCTACTTCCGCAAGCTCGGGGTGCTGGCCCTCGGGGGCACCGGCTCCTGCCCGCACGGCCTCGACAGCGGCCTGCCCGACCTCCGAAAGGCCTGACCCGATGTCCACCACGACCACTGGCACCTCCTCGACCGGTCTCCCGCGGGCCTCCAGCCGCGGCTCCTCGGGGGCGGCACCGCTCAAGGACAACCACGCCCAGATGCTGCAGCTGGTGCTCTTCTGGGCCGGCGCGATCCTGCTCCCGCTCGGGCTCGTGGTGATCGTGCTGGGCTGGTACGGCGCCGCGAACACGCCGTACCAGTACGACCAGCTCTCCTACCTCGTCTCCGGTGGCCTGCTCGGGCTCGGCCTCACCTTTGTCGGCGGGTTCTTGTACTTCGGGGCCTGGTTGGCGCGGATCGCCGACGACGGCCGCGAGTCGTCCAAGCGCCTGGCCGACACCCTGCTCGTCCTGGCCGACGTGACCTCGCGGTCGGCCGCGATCAGCGACGGGGGCGTCGACGTGGCCGCCCTGCCGGTCACCGCCGGCGAGGGCACGACGATGCACCGTCGCGACTGTGCCTTGATCGCGCACCGCG
>JAOPXF010000044.1 GCA_025965295.1 Nocardioides sp. | reverse complement strand
TGGCCAACACGGAGCCGGTGGCCGACACGGCCGGCGTCGTCGAGCAGGTCTGGCGGCTCGGCCGCGAGGCGGGCTACTGCGACGTCTACCCGATCGGTGCCGTCACCGTCGGCCTCGCCGGGGAGCGGCTCGCCGAGCTCGGCGCGATGGCCGACTCCGCGGCGCGCGTCCGGGTCTTCTCCGACGACGGCAAGTGCGTGAGCGACGCGGTGCTGATGCGGCGGGCGCTCGAGTACGTCAAGGCGTTCGACGGCGTCATCGCCCAGCACGCACAGGAGCCCCGGCTGACCGAGGGCGCCCAGATGAACGAGGGCGACCTCTCGGGGCGGCTCGGGCTCACCGGCTGGCCGGCGGTCGCCGAGGAGGCGATCATCGCCCGCGACTGCCTGCTGGCCGCCCACGTCGGCTCCCGGCTGCACGTCTGCCACGTCTCCACCGCAGGGTCGGTCGAGATCGTGCGCCAGGCCAAGGAGAAGGGCTGGAACGTCACCGCCGAGGTCTGCCCCCACCACCTGCTGCTGACCGACGAGCTGGCGGCGACCTACGACCCGATCTACAAGGTCAACCCGCCGCTGCGCGGCGCGGCCGACGTCGAGGCGCTCCGGGCCGGCCTCGCCGACGGCACCATCGACATCGTCGCCACCGACCACGCCCCGCACCCCCACGAGGACAAGGACTGCGAGTGGGCGGCCGCCGCGTTCGGCATGCTCGGGCTCGAGACGGCGCTCTCGATCGTCCAGGAGACGATGGTCGACCCCGGGCTGCTGGACTGGGCCGGTGTCGCCGAGCGGATGTCCTACGCCCCGGCGCGGATCGGCCGGGTCGCCGACCACGGCCAGCCGATCGCCGTGGGCGGGCCGGCCAACGTGGTGCTCTACGACCCGTCGGTGCGCCGCACCGTCGACGCGTCCGAGTCGGCGTCGCTCTCACGGAACACGCCGTACGCCGGACGCGAGCTGCCCGGACAGGTCGTGGCCACGTTCCTGCGCGGCACCGCCACGGTGCTCGACGGGAAGGTGCGGTGATGGTGTCGACCGGCTCGACCACCGCGGGCGACGGCGTGCGGATGGTGCCCGTGGAGACCCCCGCGGGGACCTTCCGGGTCTGGACCCGGAAGGTCGGCGACAACCCGCGCGTCAAGGTGCTGCTCCTGCACGGCGGCCCCGGCGCCACCCACGAGTACCTCCTGCCGCTGGAGCCGTTCCTCGCCGAGGCCGGGGTCGAGGTCTACTTCTACGACCAGCTGGGGTCGCACCTCAGCGACCAGCCCGACGACGACTCGCTGTGGGAGATCGACCGCTTCGTCGACGAGGTCGAGCAGGTCCGGGTCGCGCTCGGCCTCGGCCGCGACGACTTCGTGCTCTACGGGCAGTCGTGGGGCGGGGTGCTCGCGATCGAGTACGCCCTCACCCACCAGGAGCACCTCAAGGGGCTCGTGGTCTCCAACATGATGAGCAGCATCCCGGAGTACAACGCGTACGCCGAGCGGGTGCTGATGCCGCCGATGGACCAGGACGCGCTGGCCGAGATCAAGCGGCTCGAGGCGTCCGGTGAGACCGAAGACCCGGCGTACGAGAAGCTGCTGATGGAGCACCACTACGTGCACCACGTGCTCCGACTGCCCCCCGAGAAGTGGCCGGCGGTGGTCGTGGAGAGCTTCGGGCACATCAACAAGGCGATCTACGTGCCGATGCAGGGCCCGAGCGAGCTCGGTGCCAGCGGCAGGCTCGCCGCCTGGGACCGCACCGCCGACCTGCACCGCATCGACGTCCCGGCCCTGGTCATGGGCGCCGGGCACGACACCATGGACCCCGCGCAGCTGCGGCGGATGGCCGACGAGCTGCCGCGCGGGCGCTACCACCACAGCCCCGAGGGCAGCCACCTGGCCCTCGTCGACGACCAGGAGGTCTACGTGGCCGGATTGCTCGAATTCCTCCGCGAGCTCGAGGGAGAGGGATCGTGAGCACCGCGCTGCTGGTTCTCGAGGACGGCCGCACCTTCACCGGCGAGGCCTACGGTGCCGAGGGCGAGACCTTCGGCGAGGCGGTCTTCAACACCGGCATGACCGGCTACCAGGAGACGCTCACCGACCCGTCCTACCACCGCCAGGTGGTCGTGATGACGGCCCCGCACGTCGGCAACACCGGGGTCAACGACGAGGACCAGGAGTCCAGCCGGATCTGGGTGGCCGGCTACGTCGTCCGCGACCCCGCCCGGGTGCCGAGCAACTGGCGCTCCCGGCGCTCGCTCGACGACGAGCTGCGCGCCAACGGCGTCGTCGGGATCTCCGGCATCGACACCCGCGCCCTCACCCGGCACCTGCGCGAGCGCGGAGCGATGCGCGTCGGCATCTCCACGACCGAGACCGACCCGCAGGCACTCCTGCAGCGGGTTCTGGACTCGGCCGAGATGGCGGGCACGGAGCTGGCCGGCGAGGTCTCGACCAAGGAGGCGTACGTCGTGCCCGCGGTCTCGACAGGCTCCGAGGCCCCGCGCTTCCGGGTCGCCGCCGTCGACCTCGGGATCAAGGGGATGACCCCGGCGATGATGGCCGCGCGCGGCATCGAGGTGCACGTGCTCCCGGCGACGTCCACGATCGACGACGTCCTCGCGGTGCAGCCCGACGGCCTGTTCTTCTCGAACGGGCCCGGTGACCCCGCCGCGACCACCCACCAGATCGAGCTGCTGCAGCGGGCGCTGGAGCGCGGGCTGCCCTACTTCGGCATCTGCTTCGGCAACCAGCTCTTCGGTCGCGCACTGGGCTTCGGCACCTACAAGCTCAAGTACGGCCACCGTGGGATCAACCAGCCGGTGATGGACCGGACCACCGGCAAGGTCGAGGTCACCTCGCACAACCACGGCTTCGCGGTCGATGCGCCCCTGGACGCGCCGACCGAGACGCCGTACGGCGTCGCGACCGTCAGCCACGTCTGTCTCAACGACGACGTGGTCGAGGGCCTCGAGCTGCGCTCGCCCGACGGCGAGCTGCTGAGCTTCTCGGTCCAGTACCACCCGGAGGCCGCGGCCGGACCGCACGACGCGGCGTACCTGTTCGACCGGTTCATCGAACTGATGTCCGAGCGAAGCGAGGAGGTTGCGCAGCAACCGTCTCGAAACCCGGTGAGCCGAGAGGAAGCCTGAGACCCATGCCGAAGCGCGAGGACATCAAGTCCGTCATGGTGATCGGCTCCGGGCCGATCATCATCGGCCAGGCGTGCGAGTTCGACTACTCCGGCACCCAGGCGTGCCGGGTGCTCAAGGACGAGGGGATCCGGGTCATCCTGGTCAACTCCAACCCGGCCACGATCATGACCGACCCCGAGTTCGCGGACGCGACGTACGTCGAGCCGATCACGCCGGAGTTCGTCGAGAAGGTGATCGCCAAGGAGCGCCCCGACGCGCTGCTCGCGACCCTGGGCGGTCAGACCGCGCTCAACGCCGCGATGGCGCTCGACGCCGCGGGCGTGCTGGAGAAGTACGACGTCGAGCTGATCGGCGCCTCGTTCGAGGCGATCGACCGCGGCGAGAACCGCCAGGTCTTCAAGAAGATCGTCGAGGAGCTCGGCGGCGAGTGCTCGAAGTCCGTCATCTGCCACACCATGGAGGACTGTCTCGGAGCGGCCGACGAGCTCGGCTACCCGATGGTCGTGCGCCCCAGCTTCACGATGGGCGGCACGGGTTCCGGCATGGCCTACGACGAGAGCGACCTGCGCCGCATCGCCGGCGACGGCCTGGCCGCGAGCCCGACCACCGAGGCGCTCCTCGAGGAGTCGATCCTCGGGTGGAAGGAGTAGGAGCTCGAGGT
>JAOPXF010000019.1 GCA_025965295.1 Nocardioides sp. | reverse complement strand
CGCGGTGCTGCGCGACCAGCACCGACACCAGGTCGGAGCGGCCGGTGCGGAGGGCCTCGCCCGCGGCGTCGGCCAGCTCGTAGGGCAGGTCGACCACCGGGGGGAGGCTCGAGTCGTGCAGGGACAGGTCCTCGGGGATGACCGCGACCCGGGCGAGCTCGCCCGGCCACTGGCTGGTGGGGAACCACGCCAGCTCGAAGACGATCCCGTCGACGGTGGAGAGTGCGGCGACCGCCTCCCCGGCCTGCCGGTGCCAGGCCTTGGCCTGGATGCCGCCGACGGTGATGTCGACGTCGAGCGCGAGCGTGGGGGTGGCGAGCAGCCCGACCGCCCCGAGGAGACCCTCGTCGACGACGCCGTCACTCATCAGGCCGCGGCGTGACAGCGACGTCTCCGGGTCGTGCAGGGCCTCGAGGGCGGCGGCGTACGCCGTGTCCTCGGCCGAGCCGCGGGACTCGCCCAGGCGGCCGTCCAGCGCGGAGCCGCCCGAGGGTGCGGACACCTCGAAGGGCAGCGGTGCCCCTCCGGCCCTCGCGGCCACGAGCCGCAGCTCGGGCAGCGTGAGGGCGACGCGTCGAGGGAGGGCGTCGAGCAGTCCCACCGGCGGCGCGGGCGGGGTGCTGAGGTCGATCGTGGTCATGTCAGAGTCCAGGGAGGTCGACGGCGAGCCAGTCCTTGTGACCGGGCGGGGGTGGGACGAAGCCGGCGAGCTGCTGGTCGCCGGAGTCGGGGGTGCGGCTGACCCCGTCGGGGTCGTCGTAGGACTCGACGCGAGCCACGCGGGTGCGGGCGTCGGCCACGAGCGACGTCACCTTGCGCTCGAGGCCCGCGATGGCGTCCTTGAGCCGGTCGACCTCGTGGAGGTGCTTGTCGAGCGAGTCGGCGGCCGTGTCGTGCTCGGAGGCGACCTCGCGCAGGTGGGTGGCGCGGTCCCGGATACGCTCGCGCATCGCGTCGGCCGCGCGACCGGACCAGCTGATGCCCTCGGTCTGCGCGACCAGGTGGTCGGCCATGGTGCGGATCTCGACACCCTGCTCACGCAGCTGGCCGGCTCGCTTCCGCATCACGTCGGTGTCGCCGTACATGGATCACGTCCTTCAGGGGTTGCACTCGGCTTTCCCACTAACGGGGCTCTCGAAACGTGATGGAGGGGGCACAATCTCGCGTAACCGCCGCGCAGGCGCCGTCGTTGGCCCTGCGACCGGACGGTGAGCGCCGTGCCGATCGTCGAGAGGTGGAGCCCATGTCGCGCCCAGTCCGAGGCCGTACGCCGGCCGTCCGGCCCGTCCGGCTGCTCCTGACGGCCCTGGCGGCGCTCCTGGCGATGACGCTCGCGGGCCCGGCCAGCGCCGCCGGAGAGGATGCGACGCCGTCCCACGACGTCCGCCGTGCGGTCTTCGTCGGCAACAACTGGGACGGAACCGCGGACGTCCTGGCGCCGGGCTCGTTCGAGCGGCTCGGGCGGATCAACGTGATCCCCGACTACGACGAGCGGATGCAGGAGATCGCGACCAACCCCGACCGGCTGGCCTACTTCCTGGCCATCCGGGAGGCCATCGGCGAGGGCAACGACCAGTTCGTCGACGACATGTACTCCTCCAACGACGGCACGCTGCTGGTCGTCTCCCGGCCCTCGTTCGCCGACGTCGTCGCGATCAGCCTGGAGACCAAGGAGATCGTGTGGCGGTTCCCGGTCGCGGGCTACCGCTCCGACCACATGGCCATGTCGCCGGACGGCAAGCGGGTCGTCGTCAGCGCCTCGACCGCCAACCTCGTCCACGTGCTGCGGGTCGCCGACGGCGCCGAGGTCGGCCAGTTCCCCTCCGGCGGCTCCCCGCACGAGAGCGTGTTCATCGACGGCGGGCGCCGGATCCTGCACGCGAGCATCGGCATGGTCTACAGCCCGCTCGACGACCCGGTCGCCGACCCCAGCAAGCAGGAGCGGGTGCTGCAGATCGTGAACGCACGAACCCTGAAGATCGAGCGTCGCTACAACCTGCGCAAGGCGCTCGACGACCGCGGCATGGACAAGGTCAGCACGGCCGTGCGGCCGATGACGCTCTCCCCGGACGAGCGGAAGTTCTACTTCCAGCTGTCGTTCTTCCACGGCTTCGTCGAGCTGGACCGGAAGTCCGGGAAGATCACCCGGGTCAAGCACCTGCCGAACCTCGTCAAGGACACCCCGCGCGAGCAGTACCTCCTCGACTCCGCGCACCACGGGATCGCGATGAACCCCCGCGGCACGAAGATCTGCGTCGCCGGCACCATGTCGGACTACGCGACGGTCGTGGACGCCCGGACGTTCGAGCGGGGCAAGCTGCTCGAGGGCGGGCTCAAGCCCTACTGGGTCACGCCCAGCTGGAACGGCAGCTCCTGCTACATCTCGTGGAGCGGCTCGGACAAGATCTCGAAGATCTCCTACCGGACCGGCCGGATCACGCAGAGCGTGCACGTGGGCGACCACCCGCAGCGGGTGCGCAACGGCTTCGTGGCGAGGAACCTCGTCGCCGGGCTGTGACTAGGGGTTGCGGGTGATCTGGAAGACCTGGCTGGTGACCTGCTGGCCGTCGGTGCCGAGATAGCCGTTGGCCTGGAGGTTGGCGAGCTGCTCCTGGAGTGACGGGTCGTCGCAGGCGTCCACCGCGGCCGCGCCGTTGGCGTAGTGGTCGAGCCCGTGGCTGTCGCCGACGCTGCTCCCCTGGTCGTTGAAGTGGACCGTGACCTGCTGGGGCGAGTCGGGGTTCTCCTCGCCGTCGAGGAGGGGCACCACGTCGCCCTGGTTCTCGAGCGAGATCACGTGGGTGCCGGGCGGGAACCCGTCGACCTGGGCGGTCGGGGAGCCGGCCGTGACCACGTTGGTGACGTTGTAGTCGTGGTTGGTGCTGAGGATGGCCGCGGCCTCCATGCCGCCCTGGCTGTGGCCGGCGAGCAGCACCGGGTCGCCGGGCTTGATGCCCGCGTCGTGCATCGCCTGCAGGATGCCCTGGGTGTAGGCGGTGTCCTGACCGTTGATCAGGGCGAAGTTGGTCGCCATGTCGCGCACGTCGCCGTCCTGGGTCCAGGGCAGCGTGGCCATGTCGTCGGTGCCGGGCAGGTAGACGATGTGCCGCACGCCGCCGTGCCCGTCGTCGATGGTCTGGATCTCGATCGTGCCGTTGTTCTCGGGGTGCTGGTCGTTGGAGAGGTCGTTGGTCTCGCCGAGGTGCGCGATCACGTCGGCCAGGCTGCCCGGCTGGACGGTGCCGCTCGGGACGGTGAGGTCTGTCGAGTGGGTCTCGAACGGGCTGTCGTCGCCGTAGAGCGCGGCGAGCAGGCCGGCCGCCGACTCGGTGTCGGGGGTGAAGGACGGGATGCCGAAGGGCCCGCCGGGGGTGAGGGGAGTGACCCCGTCCCACAGCCCGTCGAGCAGGCCACCGCCACCGTTGATGAGGTGCTGGAGCACCTCGGGGTGCTGCGCGAGCCAGTCCTCGAGGTCGGCGCCGGCCCCGGCGGCGTCGTCCTGGAGCTGCTGCTGGAGGGCGGGCGGCAGGTGCTGCCACACGACGTACGCCAGCGGCCCGGCGGTGATCGCGCCGAGCAGCAGGGCGGGGGCGGTGACGACCAGGGTCATGCCGATCATCCGGCCAACGAGGTAGTCGACCACCTCGAAGGCGCCGTGCACGAGGTCGTCGGTCTCGCGGAAGACGCGCACGGTGACCCGGATCAGGATCGCGTCGGTCTCCCAGGCGAGCGACTCGACGAGGACACCGTCGGGCCCGGTCGTGGCGGCGAGGACGGCGACCTCGGCCTCGCCGAAGCTGATCGGCGCCAGGATCGCGGACTCGACCAGGTCGCCGTTGCGCATGGTGCGCGCGCCGATGCCCGCCCAGTCGCGCATCTGGTTGCCGGCGGTGTCGTAGGTCGTCGCGAGCGCGAGCACGTGGGAGTACGTCGCCTCGACGCCCTCGGAGCCGCCCGTGACGCCGGTGATCGGGACCGGGTGCGGCTCGGCACTCATGTGCGGACCCCCGTCACGAGGCGGGCCACGTCGACACCGAGCCGCAGCGGCTCGACGGGGTGGATGCGGACCCGGGGCTCGTGGTCGCGGGTGTAGGGCGTGAGGGCGCGCCAGCCATCGCCGAAGAGCAGCCAGCTGACCCAGCCGATCTTGCGGGTGCCGGTGTCGCCGATGCCCGAGACGACGGTGCGCATCCGGCCGAGGACCGAGGTGTTGAGCAGCCGGACCTGCTCGTCGGTGGCGGCCAGGCCGAGCGCGACCTCGCCGTCGTCGGCGTACACGCTGCCGGTGTGCCGCGAGACGAGCTCGCCGAGGACGTCCTCGCGGTGCAGCCGGAGGGCCTCGCCGGAGCCGAGCAGCAGCTCGTGGGGGAGGTCGAGGACGCGCTCGGGTGGCCGCGCCTGGCTCCGCGGCCGGGTGACGGTGACGGCCCGCGCGAGCTCGACCTGCCACACGTCGTCGTCGAACCAGGCGAGCTCGAGCTGGCCGCCGGCGCCGGCCAGGGTCGTGACCCGCCCGGCGCGCCACCGCTGCCACGAGTGGACCTGCGCGAAGCCGTTCGGAGCGCCGAGGCGCAGCACCGAGACGTCGACGTCGACCAGGACCTCGGGGGCGCCGAAGACGGCGAGCGCGGTGCTCACCTCGGGGTGGACGTCACCGAGGGGCGTCAGCATCCTGGTCTCGAGGAGCTCGGCGTCGGGGTCGCCGTCGTCGAGCGTGTCCGGGGGCGGCGCCAGCGGCCCGGGACCGAGGGCCCGGGCGGTCGCCGAGGGCTCGGGCTGGTCGTCCCACGGGAGCGGGGTGCCGGTGCGGTCGGCGAGTCGCTCGACGGCCGGGCGGGAGAGCCGGAGGCGTCGCGGGACGAGGGCCACCGGGTCCGGCTCGGGGGCGGTCGACCCGTCGAGGTTGAGCGTGACGGTCGCCATCAGCCCACTCCGGGCACGTCGACGTCGAGCCAGTCCTTGGAGCCGTGCGGCGGGGGGACGAACCGGTCGAGCAGCTCGTCGCCGGCGTCGGGCAGCACGTGCTTGAGGCCGTCGACGATGCCGTGCCCGATGTCGGCGAGCCGGTCGCGCGCGCTGTCGATCAGGCTGTGCACCTTGCGCTCGATGGAGGCGATCAGGTCCTTGAGCCGGTCGACCTCGTGGGCGTGGTGGTCGAGCGCGTCGGCGGCGTCCTCGTGGAGCGACGCGGACCTGCGCAGCGCCGCGGCGCGCTCGCGGGTGCGGTGGCGCATGGCGTCGGCGGCGAGGCCCTTCCAGTGGACGTTCTCGCACTGGGCGACCAGGCGGTCGGCCTCGGAGCGGATGTCGGCGGCCTGCTCCCGCATGTCGCGGGCCAGGCCGCGGATCACGCTGGTGTCGCCGTACATGGCTCGCTCCTCGTTCGTCGCTCCGGGTCGAGGGGATGGTGCCCCGACTGACCGATGGGAAACGTCAGGGCTGCAACGCTGTGGACAGACGCTCCAGGGCGCGCTCGATGTCGGCGCCCGGCCCGGCGAAGCTGAGCCGCACGAACCGCCCACCCGCCAGCGTGTCGAAGTCGATGCCAGGAGCCACCGCCACCCCGGTGCGCGCGAGCAGGTCGTGGCAGAACCTCATCGTGTCGTCGGTGAGGTGGCCGACGTCGGCGTACACGTAGAACGCGCCGTCCGCCGGTGCCAGCCTGGTGATGCCGAGCTCGGGCAGCCCGTCGAGCAGCAGCCGCCGGTTGTCGGCGTACCGCGCGACGTGGCCGTCGAGCTCGGCGTACGACGCGTCGTCGAAGGCCGCGAGGCAGGCCCGCTGCCCGAGGACCGGGGGACAGATCGTGAAGTTGCCGGTGAGCACGTCGACCGCGCGCCGCAGCCCCTCGGGGACGAGCATCCAGCCGATCCTCCAGCCGGTCATCGAGAAGTACTTCGAGAAGCTCGAGAAGACGACCGCCTCCCGGCTGGTCTCCCACGCGCTGCGCGCCAGGGGAGCGTGGCCGTCCAGCGGCGCGTACTCGATGCCGTGGTAGATCTCGTCGGAGATCAGCCGGACGCCGTTCTCCTCGCACCAGGTGGCGAGCGCCGCGAGCTCGGCGGGCAGCAGCATCGTCCCGGTCGGGTTGGCGGGGCTGGCGACGACGAGCCCCTTCAGGCCCTGCCCGAGGTCCGCGTGCAGCGCGGCGACCTGTTCGACGGTCGGCTGGAAGCGGGTCTCGGGGCCGGTCGGCAGCTCGACGACCTCGCAGCCCAGCGCGGTGAGCACGTTGCGGTAGCAGGGGTAGCCGGGCCGGGCCATCGCGACCCGGTCGCCTGCCTCGAACGCGGCGAGGAACGCGAGCAGGAAGCCGCCGCTGGAGCCGGTCGTCACCACCACGTCGTCGGCCGTGACGTCGATGCCGTGGGCGCGGCGGTGGTGCCCCGCGATGGCCTCGCGCAGCTCGAGGATCCCGGTCGCGGGCGTGTAGCCCAGCGGGTCGCCGGTCCCGAGCAGCCGGATCGCCTCGTCGCGCACCGGGGCCGGTGCGCCGGTGCTGGGCTGGCCGGCGAGCAGGTTGAGCAGGTCGCCGTGGGCGCGCTGCCGGGCGGACGCCGCCGCCAGCAGGTCCATGACGTGGAACGGCGGGACGTTGGCGCGGCTGGCCACCTCGAAGCGGTTCACGACGCCGACCTTACGCAGGCGAAGCGGCCCGGGAGTTTTATCGGCCGGCCGACGGAACTCCCGGCGGGACGATGAACCTTCGACGTCCCGCCGACAACTTCATCGGCCGGCCGATGAAACTCCCGCGGCGGCCCGCCCCGCCCTCCTGCCGAAGAACGAGCCCTCGCCGAGCTGGGTGCCGGAGCAGTAGCCGGCACCGTCCTGGGCGATGTTCGAGGCGCAGGCGCCGGCGGCGTAGAGGCCGGCGATGGTGGAACCGTCCGCCCTGAGCACCTGGCCGTCGACGTTGGTGCGCATGCCGCCGAGGGTGAAGCCGGCGTACAGCGCGTTGCCGAGCGTGAGGTCGAAGACCCCCCAGGGGCCGGTGGCCTGCGCCTCCAGCCAGCGGGGGTGCTTGTGGAAGTCCGGGTCCTCGCCGCGCGCCGCGTGCTCGTTGTAGCGCGCCAGCGTCGCCACCAGCGACCCGTCGGGGAGCCCCAGCCCCGCCTCCATCTCCTCGACGGTCTCGTAGCCGTCGAGGAACGGCACGAGCGGCATCGTGGGGTGCTCGACGTGTGCGCTGTCGACGATGAGGTACGCCGCGTGGTCCGGCTGGGCGAGCACGTGGAACGAGGTCCGGGCGTGGTAGCTGTCCTCGGCCACGAACCGCTCACCGAGCCTGTTCACGATCAGGCCGGTCACGAGGGTCGACGGCGGGTAGAACGGCGCGGTGATGAACGGCTCGTCCATGTGCCGGAGCTCGGCGCCGACCGACGAGCCGAGCCGGATCCCCAGCCCGTCGTCGTACGTCGATCCCAGCATGAACAGCTTCGAGCCGAGCGCCGGCGTGTGCTCGGCCACCATGTCGGCATTCATCACGAAGCCGCCCGCGGCGACCACGACCGAGCCTGCACGCACGGCGCCGGTCTCCTGGAAGCGCCGCCAGGCGACGCCGACGACCGCGCCGTCCTCGGTCGAGACCAGGTTCGTCACGCCGGTCTCGTAGCGGACCTCGACACCTGCCTCCTCGACCCGCGCGCGGAGCAGGTCCATGACCAGGCGGGTGCCCTCGGTGTCGCCCGGGACCGGGACCTTGTGGCCCCGCGGAGCGGGGGCGGCCCGCTCGCGGAAGGGCCAGACCAGCTCGTTGCCGGTGAACATCAGGCCCTCGGTGCCCGGCTGGATCACGGCCTTGCCCGGGAAGTACGACCGCTCGAACTCGAAGCCGAGCGCCTCCAGCCAGTCGAAGTGCTCGACCGAGCCCTCGCAGTAGGCGCGGATCTTCTCCGGCTCGGGGTCCTTGGAGGTCGCGACGAGGTAGTCGTACATCGCCTCGACCGAGTCCTCGTGGCCGGTGGCCCGCTGCACCGCGGTCCCGCCGCCCAGGTAGAAGTGGCCGCCCGACATGCTCGAGGTCCCGCCGTGGACCGCCGCGCGCTCGAGCAGCAGCACCCGGGCACCCGCCCGGGCCGCCTCGAGGGCGGCGCAGCCACCGGCGATGCCGAAGCCGACGACCACCACGTCGTGGCACTCGGTGCCCTCGGTCAGCGTCGACGCGGGCAGGACCTCGGGGACGGCGCGGCCGGAGGTGCCGGCGGTGGAGCTCATGTCAGCAAATCTAGAACAAGTTTCAGTTTCGTGCGATCCTTGACCGCGTGCTGACCCTGATCGACGTCGACGGCCGTGCGCACGAGCTGGCGGCCTCCGAGGGGTACGTCGACGCCGTGGGCCTCGCCGACGCGACCGGCTGGTCCCTCAAGCCAGCCGGACTCTGCAAGGGCGAGGTGTGCGTCCCGCTCCTCGGCCGTCGCGTGACCGACCCCGGCGACGGCACCCGCATCGACCTGGCCCGGTGGGCCGAGGCGCTCGGGCTGCTGCTGGCCCACGACGAGGCCGAGGCGGTCGCCGCGCTGACCCCGTCCGCCGAGGCCCGGCGCCGCGAGCTGGCCGACGGCAAGGCGCCCAGCCTCACGCTCGCCGACGTCGACGGCAACCCGGTCTCCTTCGACGACCTCTCCGGCAGCAAGCGGGTTCTCGTCACCTGGGCGTCCTGGTGCGGCTGCCGCCACGAGCTCGCGAGCTGGCAGCGGATCCAGGACGAGCTGGCGGACGCGGGTCTCAGGCTCTTCTCGGTGGCGCTCGACAACGACCCGGCGGACTCGCGCCCCTGGATCGAGGCCGGCCACCCGTCGTACCCCGTCGCGGTGGACACCGCCCACGTGACCGCCGAGCGCTACGGGATCACCAACGTCCCGTCGGTGGTCTGGGTCGACGAGGACGACAACATCGTCAAGCCGCCGACGATCGCGCCCGGAGACGACCAGTTCGTGGAGTTCACCCGGATCGCCAGCGAGCAGCACCACGAGGCCCTGCGCCGCTGGGTCCGGGACGGCGAGCTGCCCGACAGTGCGCGGGCCGGGGCCGCCGTGCGCACCGACGACGAGCAGCGCGCCCTCGCCGAGCGCCGGGTCGCCGCGCACCTGCAGTGCACCGGCCGCACCGATGCGGCCCGCCGTCACCTGGCGGCCGCCCAGGCGCTCGCCCCGTGGGACTGGACGGTGCGCCGCGGCGGGATCGCGATGACCGGCGGTGACCCGTTCCTCGGCGAGGAGTTCACGAGTTTCTGGGAGGAGTGGGACGCCTCCGGTCGGCCCGGTTACACCCCCACCACGTGAACGCGGCGGGGGGCGGTCCCGCGCACCGATAGACTGCGTACCCGCCGCCCCTGCTCCATGCGAGGTGACCTGTGACGTTCGATGTCCACCAGCTCGACACCTTCGTCCTGGTGGGCTCCGCGGTCACGTTCCTGGCGATCCTGGCGGTGCGGATCTCGTCTCGCGCCGGGTTGCCCAGCCTGCTGATCTACCTCCTGATGGGGGTCGCTCTCGGCGAGGCGGGCGTCGGCATCGGCTTCGAGAACGCCGAGCTCGCGCACTCGCTCGGCTTCGCGGCGCTGGCCGTGATCCTGGCCGAGGGTGGCCTGACCACCAGCTGGCGCGAGGCCCGGCCGTCGATGAGGCTCGGGCTCTCCCTCGCCACCATCGGGGTGGCCGTCTCGGTGACGGTGGTCGCGCTCGCGGCCCACTTCGTCCTCGGCCTCCCCTGGGAGCTCGCCGTGCTCCTCGGCGCGGTCACGTCACCCACCGACGCCGCGGCCGTGTTCTCGGTCCTGCGGATCGTGCCCCTGCCGAAGCGGCTCACCGGCTCGCTCGAGGCCGAGTCCGGTCTCAACGACGCGCCCACCGTGGTCCTGGTGACCCTGATCTCGACCGGCGCGGTCGCCGACAACGGCGTCCTCGGGACCTTCGGGATCATCGTCTTCGAGCTGGTCGTCGGTGTGCTGATCGGTCTCGCCGTGGGCTTCGGCGGGGCCTGGATCATGCGCCGCGCGGCCCTGCCGTCGTCCGGTCTCTACCCCCTGGCCGTCCTCACCCTCACGTTCCTCTCATACGGCGCCTCCGCGGCCGTGCACGCGTCCGGGTTCGCCGCGGTCTACGTCTGCGCCCTCGTCCTCGGCAACAGCGAGCTCCCGCACCGGCAGGCCACCCGCTCGTTCGCGGAGGGGGT
>JAOPXF010000016.1 GCA_025965295.1 Nocardioides sp. | reverse complement strand
CGGGCGGCTGATGGCGTTCGTCGGACGGGACCCCAACTTCACCTCCCCCGCCTAGTCTCTCCACGTGACGTCGCAGCCGGCCCGCTCGCGGGCGACCCTCACCGACATCAGCTCGCGTGCCTGGGAGCACCCCGCCGACCGCGGCGCGCTCGTGGCGCTGCGCAAGCTCAAGGGCTTCGACACCGTGCTGAAGGCGATGTCGGGGCTCTTCAACGAGCGGGCCGTGCGCCTGGTCTACCTCGGCTCCGCGATCCGGGTCGACGAGCGCCAGTTCAGCCGGCTGAGCTATCTGCTCGCCGACGTGGCGCGGATCCTGGACGCCCCCGAGCTGCCCGAGCTCTACGTCTCGGCCAACCCGGTGCCCAACGCGATCACGATCGGCATGAACAAGCCGTTCATCGTCGTCACCTCGGGCCTCGTCGACCTGCTCGACGACGAGGAGATGCGCTTCGTCCTGGGTCACGAGCTCGGCCACGCGATCAGCGGCCACGCGGTCTACCAGACCCTGCTGCAGCGGCTGATCCAGCTCAGCGGCCTGCTGAGCGCGGTCCCGTTGGGTGGCCTGGGCTTCCGGGCGATCATGGCCGCGCTCATGGAGTGGTCCCGCAAGGCCGAGCTGTCGGCGGACCGGGCCGGCCTGCTCGCCACCCAGGACGCACCGACCGCCTTCCGCGTCCACATGCAGCTCGCGAGCGGGGGCCACCTCGACGACCTCGACGCGACGTCGTTCTTCGCGCAGGGGCAGGAGTACGAGGACGCCGGCGACCTCCGCGACTCGGTGCTCAAGCTGCTCCTCGTCGAGGCCCGCTCGCACCCCTTCGCCGTCGTACGCGCCTCCGAGCTGCGCCGCTGGGTCGACTCGGGGGAGTACACCCGTCAACTCGCGGGCGACTACCCCCGCCGCGAGACCGACGACGAGGCAACCGTGAGCGAGGCGGCGAAGGAGGCGGCCCGCAGCTACTCGGAGACGTTCCGGCAGAGCCAGGACGCCGTGGGCAAGCTCGTGCACGACGCTGCCGGGCTGCTCGGGAGCGCCAAGCTCTGGCTCGACGACGTCTTCCGTCGCGGCGACGACCCGGCGTAGGCCCGCAACGCAACGACCCCCGGCCCTGGGGGCCGGGGGTCGTACGTGCCGCTGCGAATCAGTAGAACCTTCGGCGGGTGCCGCCGATCGGGACGAAGTTCAGGATCAGTCCCACGATGAGCAGGATGATGCCGATCGTGGTCAGGATCGACGTCGTGGTCACGAGACCGATGATGAGCAGAATCAAGCCGAGAACAACCATGTCACAAACCTCCTCCCAAGTTGGTCGACCCCTGTTGTACCACCGCGGCGCCCGGAAACCGCTCACCCGGTCGGCACAATGTTCGCGTCAGCCCAGGGCCTGGATCGCCTCGTGGATGCTCAGCGTCCGCTGCGCGGACTCGACGTGGAGGTTCTCGACCATCCGGCCGTTGTAGGTGACGACGCCGGAGCCCTTCCCGTCCTCCCAGGCACGGAGGATGCCGCGCGCGTCCTCGACGGCCTGTGCCGACGGGGCGAACGCGTCGTTGGCGCCCTCGACCTGGCCGGGGTGGATGAGGGTCTTGCCGTCGAAGCCCAGCTCACGGCCCTGGCGGCACTCGGCCAGGAAGCCGTCGGTGTTCTTCACGTCGTTGTAGACACCGTCCAGCACGACCTTGCCGGTGGCCCGCGCGGCCAGCAGCGCCAGGCCCAGCCCGGCGAGGAGCGGCTGGCGGCCGGGGACGTGCTCGGCGTACAGCTCCTTGACCAGGTCGTTGGTGCCCAGCACGAGCACGGTCAGGCGGTCGGACGCGCCGGCGATCTCCTCGGCGTGCAGCATGGCGTACGGCGACTCGAGCATCGCCCACAGCGTGGTGTGGTCGGGCGCCCCGGCCTTCTCCATGGCGGCGACGAGGCTGCGCACTGCGTCCGCGCTGTTGACCTTGGGGACCACGATCGCGTCCGGGCCGGCCTGCGCGGCGGCGGTCAGGTCGGCCTCGTGCCACTCGGTGTCGGCGCCGTTGATCCGGATGGTCAGCTCGCGCCGGCCGTAGTCACCACTGCCGACCGCGGCGCACGCGGCCTCGCGGGCCGCCGGCTTGGCGTCGGGGGCGACGGCGTCCTCGAGGTCGAGGATCAGCGCGTCGCAGGCGATGCCCTTGGCCTTCTCCAGTGCGCGCTCGTTGGAGCTCGGCATGTAGAGGACCGAACGGCGGGGGCGGAACGTCGCGTCGGTCATTCGTCGACCTCGATCGCGTCGTACTGCTCCTTGAGCTCCGGGTCGATGGCGGCCAACTCCTCGGCCAGCCGCACCAGCACCAGGCACTGCTTGAGCGAGGCGTCGTCCTCCATCTTGCCGTCGAGCATGACCGCGCCGGTGCCGTCGCCCATGGCCGCGACCACCCGGCGCGCGTGCTTGATGTCCTCGACGCTGGGGCTGAAGACCCTGTTGGCGATGGCGATCTGCTTGGGGTGCAGGGTCCAGGTGCCGACACAGCCGAGCAGGAACGCGTTGCGGAACTGGTCCTCGCAGGCGACGACGTCGGCGATGTCGCCGAACGGGCCGTAGTAGGGATAGATGCCGTGCATCGCGCAGGCGTCGACCATCCGCGCGATCGTGTAGTGCCAGAGGTCCTGCTGGTACGTCGGGCGGCTGGCGTCGGGCTGGTCGGGGTTGGGGTCCTGGCGGACCAGGTAGCCGGGGTGGCCGCCGCCGACGCGGGTGGTCTTCATCCGGCGGTCGGCGGCCAGGTCGGCCGGGCCGAGGGAGAGTCCCTGCATGCGCGGGCTGGCGCCGCAGATCTCCTCGA
>JAOPXF010000005.1 GCA_025965295.1 Nocardioides sp. | reverse complement strand
CCGGATCAGGTCGTGGGCCAGGGCGTCCAGCTCGAGCAGGTTGACCCCGACGTCGGCCTTCGCGGCCAGCGCGGTGAGGACGTCGGCGACGAAGCGGCCGGCGGGCCGCATCTGCTCGACCTGGGCGGGAGTGCGGAGCTCGATCATGGCCCGAGCCTAGGCACTCCGGGCCGTGCGGGAAGAACCGGCGGCCGCTCGGTGTTGCGCGTCACATGACTGATCTCACCGACCGGACCATCGCCGCTCTCCGCGCCCACCACGACGACCTGGCCGCCCTGGTGGCGACGCTGGGCGACGACGGCCTCACCGGCCCGTCCGGTGCCGAGGAGTGGACGCTCGCGCAGGTGCTGTCCCACCTGGGCAGTGGCGCGGAGATCATGCTCGCCGCGGTGACCGCGAAGCCCGTCGACAACCAGCAGGTGTGGGCCCGCTGGGACGCCTCGTCGCCGCGCGAGCAGGCCGAGGGATTCCTCGAGCACGACGCCCGCCTGGTCGAGACCCTCGAGGCGTACGACGCCGAGGAGCGGGCCACCCGCACGGTCGACCTGGGCTTCCTGCCCGAGCCCGTGCCGCTGTCCACGGCCCTGGGCATGCGGCTCAACGAGGTGGCGCTGCACAGCTGGGACGCGGCGGTGGCCATCGACCCGCACGCGGGGGTCCGTGCGGACTCCGCCCAGCTGCTCGCGGAACACCTCTCCGGGGGCGTCGGCTTCCTGCTCGGCTTCGTCGGCAAGCCCGACCGCCTGGCCGAGCCGGCCACCGTGGTGCTCGGCGACTCGGGCTACGGCGTCGTCGTCGACGACGGCGTACGCCTGACCAGGGACCCGGGCGCGCACACCGCCACCTTCACCGGCCCGTTGGAGGCCGGGGTGCGGCTGCTCACCGGTCGGCTGAAGCCGCAGCACACCCCCGACGGCGTGGCCGTCACCGGCAACGTGTCGCTCGACGACCTGCGCCTGGCCTTCCCGGGTTTCTGAGCCGCTAGCCGGTGGGCCGCTCGCTGCCCACGACCCACATCGCGAAGAACTGCGACCCGCCGCCGTACGCGTGCCCGAGGGCCCGGCGGGCACCGTCGACCTGGTGCTCGCCGGCCTGGCCGCGCACCTGGAGCGCGGCCTCGGCGAAGCGCAGCATCCCGGAGGCGCCGATCGGGTTCGACGACAGCACCCCGCCGGAGCAGTTGACCGGCAGCACGCCGTCCATCGCGGTGCCGCCCGACTCGGTGAGCCTCCAGCCCTCGCCCTCGGGTGTGAAGCCGAGGTTCTCCAGCCACATCGGCTCGAACCACGAGAAAGGCACGTAGATCTCGGCCGCGTCGATCTCCTCCAGCGGGTTGGTGATCCCCGCCTGCTTCCAGAGGTACGCCGCGGCATCGCGGCCGGCCTGCGGGTTGACCTGGTCGCGCTCGGCGGCCGAGGTGGCCTCGGAGCGCATCACCTGTCCGTGGATCCACGCCGGCGACGTCGCCGACCGGGCGGTGTCCTCGTCGGCGATCACGAGCGCGCACGCGCCGTCCGAGGACGGGCAGGTCTCGTCGTACCGGATCGGGTCCCAGAGCATCTGCGAGGCGAGCACCGACTCGACCGTGGTGTCCTTGTTCTGGAGGTGCGCGTAGGGGTTCTTCAAGGCGTTCTGCCGGTCCTTGGCGGCCACGATCGCGCCCACGTGGGTGGGGGCGCCCGACCGGCGGATGTAGGAGCGCACGTGCGGGGCGAAGTAGCCGCCGGCGCCGGCGTGAACGGGCATGTTGAACGGCACGGGCACCGAGAGCGCCCACATGGCGATGGACGCCGACTGCTTCACGAAGGCCACCGTGAGGCCCCGCGTGTGCACGCCCGCCTGGACGAGGGAGGCGCCGACGCGCGCGGTCGAGCCGCCGACCGATCCGGCGGTGTGCACGCGCAGCAGGGGCTTCCCGACCGCGCCGAGCGCCTCGGCGAGGTAGCGCGCGGGCAGCCTCACGCCCTCGAACAGGTCCGGCGCCTTGCCCACGACGATCGCGTCGATGTCGTCCCGGCCCAGGTTCGCGTCCGCGAGGGCCCGGTCCATGGCCTCGCGGCACAGGCCGGCCATCGAGACGTCCTCGCGCTTGGCCCGGTGGTGGGTCTGGCCCACGCCGATGACCGCGGCCAGGTTCTTTCGGTGGTCGAGCCTGTCGAGACCGCTCATCGGGCTCCTCCTGTTGTCGAGCCGGTCGAGGCATCCATCACGCACACGAGGTTCTGCTGGAGCGCCGGGCCGCTGGTCGCGTGGCCGAGCACCTTCGTCGCGCTGCCGTCCCAGATCCGCCTGGCGGCCTCGCCGATCCGGATCAGGCCTCCGGTGAACATCGGGTTGCCCGCCAGCGGACCGCCCGACGGGTTGACGGCGACGTCGTCGGCCAGGCCGAGCTCCTCGCGCAGGAGCAGCTCCTGGTGGCTGAAGGGCGCATGCAGCTCGGCGACCTCGACGCCGTCGAGCCCCGTGCCCACGGCCCCTGCGGCCGCCGCGGCGGACGGTGCCCGGGTGAGGTCGCGCGAGCCCATGCTGATCGGGTCGACGTTGTGGGCGATGCCCGAGATCCAGGCCGGCCGGTCGCTGGCGTCCCTCGCCCGGTCGCCGGCCGCGAGGACGATCGCCGCGGCGCCGTCGGTCACGGGGGAGATGTCGTGCTTGCGGAGCGGGTCGGCGTACATCGGCCGGGCCAGCAGCTCCTCGACGGACGAGCCGCCCTTGCGCACGGCGTACTGGTTCTTCTCGGCGTCGGTCAGCGACCGGTTTGCGACCTCGGCCATCGCGCGCTCGTCCCAGAGGCCGGCGTCGATGCCCGCGCGGGCCTGCAGTCCGGCCAACGAGACCGTGTCCGGCCAGAGCGGGGTCATCGCGTACGGGTCGAGCTGGAGCGCCAGGGTCCGGCGCAGCACGCCCGCCGAGGCCTTGCCGAAGCCGTAGACCAGCGCCGTGTCGATCTCGCCGGTCTGGATCTTGACCCACGCCTCGTAGAGCGCCCACGCCGCGTCCATCTCGACGTGCGACTCGTTGACGGGCGGGATCACGCCGATCGCGTCCACCGCGGACACGAATGAGAAGGAGCGGCCGGCGAGGTAGTCGGAGGAGCCCGAGCACCAGAAGCCGATGTCCTTGCGGGTGAAGCCGGTCTGCTCGTAGCACTCGGCGAAGATCGGGACGAGCAGCTCCACGCACGTGGGCGACCCGTCGAACTCGCTCATCTGCCGCTGGGCGAACCCCACGACCGCAACGTCTCTCATGTGCCTTCTCCGTTGGTCGAGCCTGTCGACATCACAGGTGCTGCTTGTAGGTGTCGTAGTCCGCGTCCGGCTCGCCGGTCGGGCGGAAGTGGCTGATGTTCTCGATCGTCGTGCCCCACTCGTCGCGCGGCTTCCACACGGCCTCCACGCGCATCCCCATCCGGACCTCCTCGGCCGGGACGTCGAGGATCAGGTGCAGGAACGCGATGTCCGCGCCGTCCAGGAGGACGTACGCCGAGACGTACGGCGGTGTGATCTTCTGGCCCAGGAACGGGA
Source organism: Nocardioides sp. (assembly GCA_025965295.1). Taxonomy (GTDB): domain Bacteria; phylum Actinomycetota; class Actinomycetes; order Propionibacteriales; family Nocardioidaceae; genus Nocardioides. The sequence continues at coordinate 3,523 of JAOPXF010000005.1, read as the reverse complement.
CGTTGACGATGCAGAACGTCGTGACCGTGCCCTTGTCGGAGAGCTCGACCTCGTCGGTGGTGGCCACGCCGTCGACCGGGCAGGCGCTGCGCGGGGGGACGTAGACCTTGTGGCAGGTGGGGCAGCGCTGGCCCAGGATCCGGCCCTCGAGCAGGCCGCGGTAGAACGCGGACTCCTCGGGGGAAGCGGCGTACAGGTAGTCGAGGGAGACCGGGGTGATGATCGTGGTGATCTCTCCGGTCGCCTCACCGGGTCTCGACTGCTCCGTCGGAGCTTCGTCCCTCAGCTCCGGTCGCGCTCGACCTGGCCCGGAAACGCCGTCCCCGACTTCGTCGGGTCCGGCGACGGGCTCAAAGCACGCGATGTCGGTGATCAGCCCCGAGCGCTCCTCGGCCCAGCGGACCTGGACGAGCATCCCGGTGCTCACCTCGTCGGGCGAGCTCACGTCGAGGGCGTGCAGCATCGGGACGGTCGCGCCGTCGAGCTCGACCAGGGCGAATGCGAACGGCCGGTCGAAGGGCTGGCCGGCGACGGGCTCGGGCACCCAGCTCCATGAGGTGACCACGCCGGTGGGGGAGACCTCGACGAAGTCGTCGGTCTCGAGGTGGGTGACGGGGTCGAACTCGGGCGGCGGGATGACGACCCGGCCGTCCGAGGTCCGGGCGGCGACGAGCCGGCCTTCTCGCAGACCGGTCAGGAACCGGCCGAGGACCGGGCCGACCGAGCGGGTGTAGTCGAAACTCACCGTCACGGGTGCTTGCAGGGTGCGCGACATGAGACGAAACTAGAACACGTTCTATGTGAGGGCAAGTCCTCTGGCATCGTGTCCGTGTGAAACCCCGCACCCCCATGAATGGATGTCCGCATGAAACTCGGTCTGCAGCTCGGCTACTGGGGCGCCCAGCCCCCGACGGGGACGGCGGACCTGGTGGCCGCGGCCGAGGAGTCCGGCTTCGACGCGATCTTCACCGCCGAGGCCTGGGGCTCGGACGCGTTCACCCCGCTGGCGTGGTGGGGCCGGGAGACCTCCCGGGTGCGGCTCGGCACGTCGATCGTGCAGATGTCCGGGCGGTCGCCCGCATCGATCGCGATGCACGCGCTCACGCTCGACCACCTGAGCAACGGCCGGGTCGTGCTCGGCATGGGCGTCAGCGGCCCCCAGGTCGTCGAGGGCTGGTACGGCCAGCCGTTCGGCAAGCCGCTGGCGCGCACCCGCGAGGTGGTCGACATCATCCGGCAGGTGCTGGCCCGCGAGGCGCCGGTGACCAACGACGGCCCGCACCACCCGCTGCCGTACGTCGGGGAGGGCGCGGTGGGGCTAGGGAAGCCGCTGAAGTCGATCGTGCACCCCCTGCGACCGGACATCCCGATCTGGCTGGGCGCCGAGGGGCCGAAGAACGTCGCCCAGACCGCCGAGATCGCCGACGGCTGGCTGCCGATCTTCTACACGCCGGGCTCTGCCGCGCTCTACCAGCCCTGGCTCGACGAGGGCTTCGCCCGCCCCGGCGCCCGGCGTACCCGCGACGACTTCGAGATTGCCGCCACCTGCCACGTCCAGGTCGTCGCTGACGCCGCCGAGAAGGCGGCCGTCGTCGACGCCATGAAGCCGGTGATCGCGCTCTACATGGGCGGCATGGGTGCCAAGGAGCAGAACTTCCACAAGCAGGTGTTCGAGCGGATGGGGTACGCCGACGTGGCCGACGAGGTGCAGAAGCTCTACCTCGACGGCGCCAAGGACCAGGCGACCGCGCTGATCCCGGACGAGCTCGTCGACGACATGCACATCATCGGCACGGCGGGCGAGGTCCGGGAGCGGGCCGCCCAGTGGGAGGAGACCGGCGTGACGACGCTGCTGCTCAGCTGCCGCACTCCCGACGAGGTCCGCCAGATCGCGGAGGTGCTGGCCTGAAGGGACTCGCTCTCGCGGATCGGCGACGGGTGCCCACAGAGGACCGGGCGGGGCGCGGGAGCGCGGAAGTTGCTCATGGCGATGAGCGGTGGCATTCCGCTGTGAATGACGTAGTCCCTCGCGGTGGCGAACGTGCAGGTTGAGGTCGGTCCTCAGGCGGCGTAGTCGAGCTCGATCTTGAAGGGGGAGTGCCAGAGCTCGACGACCAGGGGTTTCCGGGGCGCGGTCGGGGTGCGGCGGGTGCCGGTGTGGTCGACGAGGTAGTGGGCGCCGTGGGGGTCGCGCCAGAGGTAGATGCCGGGGAAGGGTTGTTTGACCTGCCATCGTCCGTGGGTCTTGATGCGGTGGTGGCGGGTGGTCATGGGGCCGTAGTTGCCCACGCCCGAGGCACCGCCGTCGTCGTGGGGGACGGTGTGGTCGACCTGCATCGTGCGTGAGGTGCAGGAGGCGTAGGGAAAGGTGTCGGCCGGCGTCATCAGATGCACGGCCCGTCGATGTCGATCCGGGATCTCATAAGAGTCGACCGGTGCCTGGCCGGCGAGGTCGAGGACGGGCCGGATCGTGAACCGGGCGCGGGGGCCCAGCACTTGGCGCACCCACTCCTGGGTGACCGGGCCGTGGCCCTCGACGCGGGCCACGCCCTCACCGTCGGCACCGGCGTAGGTGTGCACGTGGAGCTGGACGGCGGGAAGCAGGTCGGCGAGGTCGGTCTCGGGTGCGGCGCCGGTGACCAGGAGCAGGAAGGCGTGCACGCGCCGCTCGTCGTCGCTCTGCAGGTGGGGTGCGTCGGGCTGGGTCTCGGCAAGGTGCTTGGCGCGGGCGGTGATGGCGGCCTCGATGGCGTTGATCGTCGCGACGTCGGCGCGGACCAGGAACGAGGCCATCCCGTGCGCCTCGCCCTGGACCTTCTTGGCGAAGCGCGCCTTGCGGGCCCGCTCCTCCTTTTCGCGCGCGAGCTCGGGGGCGGCCTGGGCGACCTTGGCCTCGACGAGTGCCTCGAACCGCGACCACGGGATCCGGCCGTCGGCGCTCTCGGCGACCGCGGCATCGACGTACGCCGCCTGCTCCGCGCTCAGGTCACGCGTGCGGGTGGTCACGTGCCGGGCGTACGACGCGCGCACCTCACCGGCCTGCACCCTGGTCCACAGCTGGGGGTGGCGGTGGTGGAGGTCCTGGGAGTCGGCCATCAGCTGGGCCGCGGCGTACGGGGTGCGGCCGATCCGCGCGCCGAGCTCGGCGGCCGCGAACTCGGTCACCTCAGCGACACCCTCGCCCCCGAGCCGTCGCGCCCGCTCGCGGCCGGGCTTCCTGCACTCTGCAGGGTCGAGCCGGTCGGCCGGGTGGAGCACCGACCACTGGTAGGCCACACGCAGCAGGTCGACCTCCGCGCGGCGCGCGGTCTCGGCGCACGCGTCGGCGAAGTCGAGGACCTCGCCCTCCGACATCGCCTCCAGCGCCGTGACTCCTGCCATGGGAGAAGTCAAACAGCGACCACCGACATTTAGATTGGCAAGGAGCCCGCGGTCGACCCGGACCACCGACCGGGACACGTTGTGATCTCTGAGGATTGAGAGGTCGTCCGCGGGCTCGTGTCTGGTCGATGCGGTGTCCCTG
>JAOPXF010000416.1 GCA_025965295.1 Nocardioides sp. | reverse complement strand
GTCATCACGGCCGTCGTGCTCGGCGGCACCACGTTATCGGGCGGTGAGGGCACGGTCTTCGGGACGATGATTGGCCTGCTGATCGTCGGCTTCCTCAACAACGGCCTGGTCCTCCAAGGCGTCGACCCGTTCTGGCAGAACGTCGCGCAGGGCGCCCTGCTCATAAGCGCAGTCTCGTTCGACCGCCTACGTGCACGGTTCAGCGATGACTGAGAGCCAGAACGCACGTCAGAAAGGAAGCCGGGCATGAGTGAATCATTCGACTTCGTCGTGGTGGGAGCCGGTTCGGCCGGCTGTGCACTGGCGCGCCGACTGAGCGACGACGACAGTGTCACCGTCGCTCTGCTCGAGGCGGGCGGGCAGCCGCTGCGACCTGAGATCGCCGCACCGTCTGAGTACTACAAGCTCTGGGGCAGCGAGATCGACTGGGGCTACCAGTCGACACCGCAGTCCGGCACGAACGGGCGAACTCATCTACTCCCACGCGGACGAGTGCTGGGCGGGACCAGCGCCCTGAACGGCATGGTCTATCTGCGCGGGTCACAAGAAGACTTCGACGGCTGGGCGGTTGAAGCCGGCAAGGACTGGGGGTGGGACGCAGTACGCAGCTCGTACGAGGAGATGGAACAAATTCTCCGTCCTCGCGTCGTGAGTGAGACCAACCCCTTGTCAGAGGTGTTCGTCGTCGCGGCACAAGAAGCAGGATTTCCGCTCAACCCAAGCTTTGACGAGGGCGAGCTGGAAGGGTGCGGCTGGAACCGATTGAGCATCCACGAAGGTCAGCGACACAGCTCCTACCGCGCGTTCATCGAGTCGGTCCTCGATCGGCCCAATCTCACCGTGATGACGGACGTGAACGTCGAACGCGTCGTCCTGTCTGCTAAGGGCGTCGTCAGCGGCGTTGAAGTGACCGACGGAACGTCGGCTCGAGTCATCGGTGCCACCGAGGTGATCCTCAGTGCAGGGGCGTACGAGTCACCACATCTGCTGATGCGGTCTGGCATAGGGCCGGCAGGCCACCTGGAGGAACGTGGAATCACATCAGTGATCGACCTCCCTGTGGGCGAAAACCTGCAGGATCACCTACTTGTGGGAGTCGTGCTGAACGGCACCAGGCCGATCAGCCCACTTCACGCCCACATCACCGAGAGCTGTGCGTTCTCCAGGTCCTCCCCCGGCGCTGCAAGCTGTGACATCGAGATCTCCTTCAACAAAGAGATGCACTTCGCGCCGGACGCCGTGGACGACGTGCCGCGATTCACGATCATCCCCGGGGCCACCCGACTGAAGAGCCGCGGCTCGGTCAAGCTATCCGTCGATGGTGGGGGCAACGGACTCGTCATCGATCACAACTACTTCGGTGACCCGACCGACATGGACCTGATGATCGAGGCCGTGCGACAAAGCCGCTCGATCGCCGAGGCGCCAGCTTTCAAGGAGTACTCCGACGGCGAGTACTTCCCCGGGCCGGCCGTGGAGACCCACGAGCAGATCGCGGCCTACGTGTCCGACAACGTCAGCACCTGGTTCCACCCCGCCGGCACCTGCCGGATGGGTTCGGGAGAAGGCGCCGTCGTGGGACCTGATCTGCGAGTCCTTGGTACGTCCGGGCTCCGGGTCGCCGATGCCTCGATCATGCCGACCATCGTCTCGGTCAACACCAACGCAACCTCAATGATGATCGGCTGGAAGGCCGCGTCGCTCATCCTCCGTTAGGCATACGCGGGACTTGTCCCGCAATCACCTCGGCAACCGAGCGGCTGCCGCCGACTACAGGAAGGCACGAAAGATGCGAGCAGGATTCATGTTGCGGCTCAAGCCCGGCGGCTTCGACGAGTACAAAAGGCTGCATGACAACGTCTGGCCCGAGCTGGTGGCCACCTTCGCCGAGAACGGCATCACGCAGGTCACAATCTTCCACGCTGACTCGCAGCTGTTCATCTACTCGGAAATCAGCGATGCACAGGCGTGGGAACGCGTGTGGAACCTCGACATCCACCTGCGCTGGGCTAAGGACCTCGAGCAGTACATGGAGCTAACGGCGGAGGGAACACCCGACTCGACAGACCTCACCGAGATCTTCGACATGTTCCCGGACCAGCACTAGCCTCGATCCGTAAGTTCTTGGTTGGCCCGGAAGGGCTGGGTGTGGCTGAGCCTTGATCGCCCTCGATGGCTCCGATGGATCACGGCGGCCCGGATGCCCGGCAGGGATGCAGTTCGCCGTCAGGCCGCCGGCGTGGGCGCTCCTGGCCTGCGGTTAGGCTGGCAAGAAGCCCATGGAAGCGATGCTTCGCCTGAAGCGGAGGATCTCCGACGCCGTGTATCGCCAGCTGGTCGCCGATGCGCGACGAGCAGCTGCCGGTCACCCACGGCAGGCGGCTGAGGCGGGCCCGGGAGGGCACTGCGGGGCGTCTCAAGAGTCCAGCGCGGTCGACCTACCCCGCACATCGACACGTCGGATCAGCCACTTCCCGGACCCGCGAATCCGACGCCTACTACGCACCCGACGCCTCCGGAAGACCGCGCCGAAGAAGACCCCTCAGATGACCGGTTGACAACAGAGGGGAGCCGGTGTGACTCACTTCGTTCGCCACTCGGAGCCCCGGTTCAACGCTCCTGCTTTTCGACCAGCATCGACGTCGCAGGGTCCCTGACTCCTCGGCACTGGAGCCGATATGACTTGGACCGGATTACCCGGGGGACCCGGACTGAGCCCAGGACCCCAAAGGCGAGCCTTGTGCAGCACGATGCTGGGGTCCTTGAGCAAAGGGCAGAGGAGTGGCAGCCGCGCGTGCACGTGCTTCCTGAGCGACACAGGGGTCCATGAGGCGATTCATCGCGCCGGGTTCTCCGGAAGCCCTCGGTTCGGTGGCTTTCCCACGTTGCCGGCCCCCGAGAGTCCACAGACGAGCTACGCGCCCGTCTACGGGCGCTCCAGCACGCCCTCACGGCGCACGACGCTGACGCATGACGCGCGCCGGTCCCCCCAGCAAAGAATCAGGTGGGCTGAACCCAAAGCGCGCCCAAAGTGCGCCATAAGGCGAGTGGGCGGAGGTCGACTGCTTCATCGCGAATCGCTCCGCCGCAGGTCAGAGCCGGTTTTCTGCAGCAGCGCGACGCATTCAACGTGGTGCGTCATCGGGAACAGGTCGAACGCGCGGATCCGGTCCAGCTCGTAGCCGTGCTCGGCGAAGAACGCGACGTCCCGGGCGAGGGCGGCCGGGTCGCAGGCGACGTAGGCGACCGCCCGCGGGGCGCGGTCCACGATCTGCTCGACCACCTGGCGGCGGGCGCCCTCGCGGGGCGGGTCGAGGACGACGAGGTCGAACGGCTCGTCGTACGACGACGCCAGCACCTGGTCGACGGTGCCGCACTCGACGGTGGCGCCCTCGCAGCCCGCGAGGTTCGTGCGGGCGTGACGGGCGGCCAGCCGGTCGCCCTCGATCGCGACCACGCGGGTCTGCTCCCCCACCGCGTCGACGAGGAAGCGGGCGAAGAGACCGACCCCGCAGTAGAGGTCCATGACCTTCTCCCCCGGCTTCGGCTGCAGGAAGGCGAGCACGGTCTCCACCAGCACCCGCGGGGCACCGGGGTGGACCTGCCAGAAGCCGTCGGCCTCGACGGCGAAGCCGTGCGACCCGTCGAGGCGGGTGGTGACCCGCTCGTGGACCACCGAGGACGGGGCGACCGCCGAGCGGTCCAGCGTGGAGCCGGGCGGGTGCACCTCGCGGGCGTCCTCCCGGGCGATCAGGCAGTCGTCGATCGGGACCACGTCGCGCGAGCGGTGCTTGCGCATGGCGCGCTGGCCGCGCGGTCCCTCGGCGTACTGGACGCGCGTGCGCCAGCGCAGCCCGTCCTGGTCACCGGCGACCTGCTCGACCACGACCGGGAGGTCGACCTTGGCGAGCCGGGCCAGCTGCTCGCGCACGACCGCGCCCTTGAGCTCGCGCTGCCGCTCCAGCGAGACGTGCTGGAAGTCGCATCCGCCGCACAGCCCGGGGCCGGCGTAGGGACAGGGCGCGGGCACCCGGTCGGGCGAGGCCTCGAGGATCTCCACGGCGTCGCCGCGCCAGAATCGGTCACCCTCGGTGCCCTCGGTGATCGACACGACCACCCGTTCGCCCGGGATCGCGTGCCGAACGAACACGACCCGCGACTCGGGCTCGGGCAGGCGCACGATGCAGTGGCCGCCGTGCGCGACCGGCCCGACGACCGCCTCGAACCGGGCTCCGACACGAGACAGCCCGCGGGCCTTGCGGGGCCGAGGGGTCCGGCTCACCGCTGGATCTGCCGGCCCGACGGGGTGGTGCCGTCGTCCACGTTGCCGCGGCGCAGGTCACCGGGGCGGACCCGGTTGAGCTCGCGCTCCTCGCGCTCACGGGCGATCTGCGAGGACCGCAGCTGGTAGGGCACCGAGGTCACCATGACGCCCGGCGCGAAGAGCAGCCGGCCCTTGAGGCGCAGCGCGGTCTGGTTGTGCAGGAACTGCTCCCACCAGCGGCCCACGACGTACTCGGGGATGTAGACCGCGACCACGCCGCGCGGGTTGGCCTTCTTGATCTCCATCGCGTAGTCGACGATCGGCCGGATCAGCTCGCGGTACGGCGAGTGCAGGACCTTGAGGGGCACGCCGAGGTTGCGCTCGTCCCACTCCTCGAGCAGCCGGTTGGTCGCGGCGGGGTCGGTGCTGACGTAGACGCCCTCGAGGACGTTGGGGCGGGTCGCCTTCGCGAACGCGAGCGCCCGGAGCGTGGGCTTGTGCAGCTTGGAGACCAGCACGATCGCGTGCACCCGGGTGGGCAGCAGCTTGTCGTCCTCGTCGGCCGCGAGCTCCTCGGCCACGCTCTCGTAGTGGCCGTGGATCCCCTTCATGATGATGAAGAAGATGATCATCGCGAGGATCGTGATCCAGGCGCCGGCCAGGAACTTCGTGATCAGCACGATCACGAGCACGACGGCCGTGAAGGTCAGGCCGATCGCGTTGATCGCGCGGGAGCGGAACATCCGGCGCCGCTCGGCCGGGTCCCGCTCGGTCTTGAGGTGGCGGGTCCAGTGCCGGATCATGCCGAGCTGGCTGAGGTTGAACGACACGAAGACGCCGACGATGTAGAGCTGGATCATCTTGGTCGTCTCCGCGTTGAAGACCTGGATCAGGATGATCGCCATCACCGCCAGGAAGACGATGCCGTTGCTGTAGGCCAGCCGGTCGCCCCGCGACCCGAGCGCCCGCGGCGCGTAGCCGTCGTTGGCGAGGATCGAGCCCAGCACCGGGAAGCCGTTGAACGCCGTGTTGGCGGCCAGCACCAGGATGATGCCCGTGACCGTGACCACGAAGTAGAAGCCGGGGGCGAAGTCGCTGAACACCGCTCGGGCGATCTGGGCGATCACCGCGTGTTGGGGGTAGGAGTCCGGCACGGGCTTGCCGTCCAGCGTGAGCCGGTGGAGATCGTTCGGGTCGACGTACTTCAGGCCCATCTGCTTGGCCAGCACGATGACGCTGAGCATCATCGTGATCGCGATGACGCCGAGCAGCAGCAGTGTGGTGGCGGCGTTCTTGC
>JAOPXF010000361.1 GCA_025965295.1 Nocardioides sp. | reverse complement strand
CGGGCGTCGACCCGGCCCTCCTGGAGGCGGCCCACGCCCGAGTCGCGGACCCGGGCTTCCTGCCGGCGACGGACGCCGACCGCGAAGTGGACGAGACGATCGCCCGCGCCGCCGTCGGGCTAGCGCTCCAGCGGCACGCCGGACGCTCGCGGGTCGTGGTCAGCCCCGAGGGGCGGGTCGTCGAACGCAGCGGCAAGGACCTGCGCGAGGTCGACCTGCTCGTCGGCTCGGGCGGTGTGCTGCGCCACGGCGGGCCCGGTGTCGCCGCGCGGGTCTTCGCGGGCAGCACGGGACCCGACCTCGACGGGGGCTGGCAGCTGCCGCGCCGCCCGGAGGTCGTCGTCGACGCGGACTACGTGCTGGCGGCGGCCGGTCTCCTCGTCGAGCGGCACCCGGAGGCGGCGTACCGGCTCGTGCTGCGCATCCTGGACCAGCGCGGTCGGTAGCCTGCTGCGGTGAGCAACGAGGCTGGCGGTCCCAGCGGCAGCGGACCCACGGACGACGGCGTCGACCGGGTCGAGGGGCCGGCCGAGACCCCGGCCCAGGCCGAGCGCCGGCGCCGGCGCTCGATCCCGATCCCCATCCCCGGGCGCCGTGGCCGCCTCTCGGAGGACGAGGAGGGCCTCGCCCACCGGCTCGCCCAGCAGTGGGCGTTGCTGCGCGACGACCGACGGGCCGAGCCCGCGCCGGTCGTGGCCGGCTCCTCCAACTTCAGCCGCGCCCAGGTCCCGTGGGGGCTCGACCTCGCCGCCGCGTGGGGCTGGCGGTTCCTGGTCATCGTCGCCGCCGGGTACGTCGTCTTCTGGGCCGTCGGCTTCTTCGCCGTGGTGGTGCTGCCCGTGACCGTGGCGCTGCTCATCACCGCCCTCATGAGTCCGGTGGTGTCCGGGCTGCACCGGATCGGGCTGCCCCGCGGCCTGGCCTCGATCCTCGTGGTCATCGGCGGCATCGCGTTCGTCGCCGCCCTGCTCACGTTCGCCGGCCAGCAGGTGGCCAACGGTGCCGACGACCTCGCCAGCCAGACCGTCAAGGGCCTCGACGAGGTGAAGCGGTGGCTCAAGGACGGGCCGATGCACGCGAGCGACTCGCAGATCAACCACTACATCGACCGCGCCCAGAAGGCGATCACCCCGAGCACCGAGGGCGAGTCGATCCTCAGCCGCGTCACCGAGGTCGGCACCGCCCTGGGCCACGTGCTCGCGGGCTTCTTCATCGTGCTGTTCTCGACGTACTTCTTCCTCGCCGACGGCGACCGGATCTGGGCCTGGATCGTGCGGCTCGCCCCCCGAGCCGGTCGTCAGCACGTCGACAGCTCCGGGCGGGTCGCCTGGATCTCGCTCACCCAGTTCGTCCGGGCCACGGTGATCGTGGCCGCCACCGACGCCATCGGGATCATGATCGTGGCGGCGGTGCTGCAGGTGCCGTTCGTGCTCGCCATCGGCGTCCTGGTGTTCCTCGGTGCCTTCATCCCGATGGTCGGCGCCACCGTGGCGGGCACCGTCGCGATCCTGGTGGCGCTCGTCGACCAGGGCCCGATCACCGCCCTCTTCATGCTCGGGGGTGTCATCCTCGTGCAGCAGATCGAGGGCCACATCCTCCAGCCGTTCCTGATGGGCCGCTGGGTCTCGGTGCACCCGCTCGGCGTGATCATCGCGATCGGGTGCGGCGTGCTCGTCGCGGGCATCCCCGGTGCGCTGGTCGCCGTACCCCTGGCCGCGGCCGTCAACGCCGTCGTCCAGCACCTCGCCACCTTCACGGCCCCGGGTGACGACCCCGAGGAACAGCTCGACGAGGACTATGCCGAGCTCGGCGAGGAGCCACCCACCGAGGAGAGTCTCGACCATGAGTGACACACCCACGGTGACCCTCGCCGACATCCAGGCCGCCCGCGTCGCCCTCGAGGGCGTCTCGGTCTACACGCCGATGGAGGAGTCGCGGTGGCTCTCGGCGCTGGCCGGCGGGCCGGTCAGCCTCAAGTGCGAGAACCTCCAGCGCACCGGGTCGTTCAAGGCCCGCGGTGCCTACCTGCGGATCTCGCGGCTCAGCGACGAGGAGCGGGCGCACGGCGTCGTGGCGGCCTCGGCCGGCAACCACGCCCAGGGTGTGGCGCTCGCCGCGCAGCTGCTCGGGATCAGGTCGACGGTGTTCATGCCCGAGGGGGCGCCGATCCCCAAGGAGAAGGCGACCCGGGCCTACGGCGCCGACGTGATCTTCCACGGCCGCTACCTCGAGGACGCGCTCGTGCGCGCGCACCAGTTCGCGGCCGAGACCGGGGCGGTGCTGATCCACCCCTTCGACCACGTCGACATCGTGTCCGGCCAGGGCACCTGCGGGCTGGAGATCATCGAGCAGGCACCCGACGTCGAGACGGTGCTGGTGCCGACCGGCGGTGGTGGACTGCTTGCGGGCATCGCGATCGCGGTCAAGGCACTGCGACCCGACGTGACGGTGATCGGGGTCCAGGCGGAGGGCGCCGCGGCCTACCCCGAGTCCCTCGCCCAGGGTGCGCCGGTGCCGCTCGAGTCGATGAAGACGATGGCCGACGGCATCGCCGTGGGGCGGCCCGGCGAGATCACCTTCGCGGCCGTGCGCGACCACGTCGACGAGATCATCACGGTCTCCGAGGACTCGCTGTCCCGGGCGCTGCTGGC